>DAIQBF010000160.1:0-7628 GCA_036781305.1 Lutibacter sp. | reverse complement strand
CACCTCATAAAATTTATGCTTAAATTTGAACTGAAACAAATAACAAACATTCAACTAACGATTTGCTACGTCCGAAAAATCTCCGATTTTCCAGTCGCACAAATCTTATAAATTACCATTAGATATTAAAAGTTAAATCTAATAAGTAAAAATTTAAATAGCTGATATCTAGCATTATAAAACTTCATATTTTTATTTGTTGAAAATAAATTGCTAAATATGACATACATCATATTTAATCCTAATTTCCAATCGTACTTTTACGATTGGAAATGAAAAAAACTACCGAAAATATTATTTATAAAGAAGATACCGAACAATTGGTGCGTTTTGCCAAGGCATTGGGACATCCAACACGGATTGCCATTCTAAAACATTTAGAAAATCAGTCTTGTTGTTTTACGGGCGATTTGGTGGACATATTTCCTTTGGCGCAATCGACCATTTCACAACATTTAAAAGAATTGAGAAATGCAGGTTTAATTCAGGGAGAATTAAATCCACCAAAAATAAAATACTGTATCAATAAAGAGAATTGGGAAGCGGCAAAAGCACTGTTTCAAAATTTCTTCGATTGATATTTTTAGCAATGATTAAATTGTTAGTCCAGCTTATTCTATAATAAAAAATAAAAAATAAAAAATAAAAATAAATTACGCAAAGAGCGGCAGAAAAATTTCAATTATTAATTTTTAATTATTCACTATTCATTTTACCCGCGTATTCTATGATAAAAAGCAAGAAAAAATTATAAAAAAAATCCGAATCAAAAATTTATTAACCGCAAAGCACGCAAATAAAAACCGCAAAGCACGCAAAAAAGTTTTTTTATATTTTAAACTTAAAGTTGGTTAAACTACTTTAAATATGGATTTTGAAATTATTGATAGTACATCCTAATTGCGTTAGGGATTGAAGAGGAAATCCTGGCATTGCGAGTTTGTGAAGTAATATATTCAATAGATTGCCACGCTCAGCTCGCAATGACTGATTGGAACGAAAAGCCCGACCCGCAGGGAAACGCCCAAAATATTATTTTGAATGAATTTTTTAACCAATAAATTCGCCTATTTGCGATAAACATATAAAACATAAAATGATGAGTATATCAATAAAAATTTTGGGGACAGGTTGTCCGAAATGCAAACAAACCACCGCTGTTGTGCAAGAAGTGGTCGCTGAAAATAAGATTGACGCCACTATTGAAAAGGTGGAAGATATTATGGAAATTATGAAATACAATGTGATGTCCACACCTGCTGTTGTGATAAATAACGAAGTAAAAACAAAAGGAAGAGTTCCATCGAAGGCGGAAATTACGGCACTGTTAATGGATAATTTACAAATAAAGGAATCGGAAACCTCTGATTGTGGTTGTTCTGAAAGTAATTGTTGCTAAATAACCTGACTATGTTTGATTGGGTTCAAAAATTGGCGGATTGGCTAATTTACACCGTTTTTAGCATTGGAGCAGAAACGCATTTAGGTAAATCTCTCAATTTTTTCGTTTACGACACTATCAAGATTTTAATATTGCTGTTTGTTATTGTTTTTTTAATGGGTATTGTAAATACTTACCTTCCAATTGAAAAACTAAAAAACTACCTAAACCGCAATAAGCTTTACGGACTGGAATATTTCTTTGCCTCCATATTTGGGGCAATTACTCCTTTTTGCTCCTGTTCATCAGTGCCTCTTTTTATAGGTTTTGTTCATGGAGGGATTCCTTTGGGGGTTACTTTTTCTTTTTTGATTACGTCTCCTTTGGTAAATGAAGTGGCTATTGCCATGTTTCTCGGGTTGTTTGGGTTAAAAGTTACCTTAATCTATGCCATTTCAGGAATTTTATTGGGAACTATTGGCGGTTGGCTATTGGGAAAATTAAATTTAGAAGCATATTTAACTGACTGGGTAAAAAACATTTTGGCAAATGCTGAAAAATCAAATGCCGAATATGAAGAAGAAAAAAGAACATTTAAACAGCGTTTGCCGGAAATTACCAAAAGCGCCTGGGATATTGTAAAAGGTGTTTTGTTGTATATTGTTATTGGTGTTGGTATTGGCGCTGCCATGCACGGCTACGTTCCCGAAAACTTCTTTGCCAAATATTTGGGAAGTGGTGCTTGGTGGACAGTTCCTATGGCAGTTTTGTTTGCTGTGCCAATGTATGCCAATGCAGCCGGTATTGTTCCGGTTATTCAAGTTTTTGTTGCAAAAGGAATCCCTGTGGGAACGGCTATTGCTTTTATGATGGCAACAGTTGGACTTTCAATCCCTGAGGCCACGTTGCTTAAAAAAGTAATGACACTTAAATTAATCGGAATATTCTTTGGAGTGGTAACCCTATTCATTGTTATTTCCGGCTATTTATTTAACCTAATTTTATAACCATTTAAATCTATCTCAATGAAAAAGCTTCCTATTTTATCAACACTCGTTGTAAGTCTGTTTTTATTTTCCTGTACAGGAAAGGCACAAAATAAAACTGCTGCAAACCAACAAAAACAAAACAGTATTGAAGTTCTTGATTTTCACTCTACAAACAGGTGTATGACCTGTAAGGCCATTGAAGCAAACACAAAATACACGCTGGATACTTATTTTGCCAATGAATTAAAAACCGGTAAAATTATTTTTAAAATAATTAATGTAGATAAAAAAGAAAACGAAAAAGTAGCCGAAAAATTTGAAGCTTCAGGAACTGCCCTATTTTTAAATGTGATTAATAATGGCAAAGAAAATCAGATTGATTTAACCAATTTCGCTTTTATGAATGGCAACGACCAAAAAGCATTTTCTTCTGCACTAAAGCAAACAATTGCCAACCAGCTTAAAGATTTATAGATGGGGTTTTTGCAAACGCTGTTAGAAAATAATAACATTCCTATATTGTCTGCATTTGTGCTCGGCCTTATGACTGCCATAAGTCCTTGTCCGCTTGCCACAAACATTACCGCTACAGCTTATATTTCTAAAAATATTGCGAGTAAGAGAAAGGTTTTTTTAAGCGGAATTTTATATTCCCTTGGCAGGGCATTTACTTATAAAACTATAGGTTTCATTTTATTTTTTGGAGCAAGCAAATTCCATGTAGCTCGTTTTTTTAACCAAAATGGCGAAAAATATTTAGGTCCGTTGCTTATTGTTATCGGTTTAATTATGCTGAATGTTATTCGGCTAAATTTCTTCAACAAAGTAAATTTTACCGATAAATTAGCTGAAAAATTTCAAAATAAAGGTTTGTTGGGTTCCTTTTTAATAGGAGCCGTTTTTGCGTTGGCTTTCTGCCCTTACAGCGGCGCTTTGTATTTTGGGATGTTGATTCCCATGACCATTTCAAGTATTGATGGTTTGTATTTACCCATAATCTTTGCTTTCGGAACAGGGTTGCCAGTATTGCTTTTTACCTATTTATTGGCGTTTACGGCCAATAGCGTGAGCCCTTTTTACACCAGAATTACAAAAATTGAAAAAGCAATGCGTATAATTGCTGGTATTGTGTTCGTATTAACCGGAAGTTATTATATTTTAATTTTTATGGAAGTATTTTAATGCTGCAGAAAATTAATGTTAAATTGATTAAACCCAAAATTAAGGGTTTCGCAACAACTTTACACAGAAAATAGTATCTTTGCGGCGATTTTAAAAATTAAAGACAATTAGAAATGGCAACAAACAGAACGTTTACCATGTTGAAACCTGATTCCGTTGAAAAAGGATATATTGGGGCAATATTGGAAAAAATTAACGCTGCAGGTTTTAGAATTGCGGCAATTAAAATGACACAAATGACAGTGGCTGATGCTGAGAAATTTTATGAAGTCCACAGCGAACGTCCATTTTTTGGCGAATTGGTCGAATTTATGACACGCGGACCTATTGTAGCCGCAATCTTAGAAAAAGAAAATGCGGTCGAAGATTTTCGTGTGTTAATCGGCGCAACCAATCCTGCCGATGCAGCTGAAGGCACCATCCGTAAATTATACGCTTCTTCTATGGGAGAAAATGCTGTTCATGGTTCGGACAGCGATGAAAATGCAGCGATTGAAGGTGCTTTTCATTTTTCCGGAAGAGAAATGTTTTAATCCTATCCCCAACCCTTTCCTTCGGAAAGGGAGTTTGATTGAAATAATTTTGATTGAAATAATAATGTTATTTATGACAAAAGACTTTTAACTTTTAATATTTAACATTCAATATCAAAAAATCCATTGCGAAAAACAATGGATTTTTTGATTAGCTCAAAATAATTTTAGAAATGAGCGTTTCTCCCAATTCTTCGTTCATCATTTTTATGATTTTTTCTTTGCCATAGCTCAATTCTTCGCGCAACACGGAAGATTTCAATTTCACCACCAATGTTTTACCGGTTAATTCAACTTTACTGGTATAGGAAACCACTCCATTTCCCATCAGTTTTGCCCAAGCTTCTTTTACGGATAGCTGGTTCAAGCCTTTGGTTAGCTTATTTTCTTTAATAACATCTTTCATCAAATCTTCCATTGATAAAAATTCATTTAAACGTTTGGCCATTACAATTGAAATATTTTATAAGGTTGGTTTGTTTTTTTTACCACGTCTTCGGTTCGCTGTTTGTGCGTATCGCTGATAAATAGTTGTCCGAATTCGTCATTATTTACCAAATTTATAAGTTGCTCTACGCGTAAATCATCTAATTTATCAAAAATATCATCCAGCAATAAAATTGGTTTTATGTTGGCCTGTGATTTTATAAAATCAAATTGTGCCAGTTTTAAGGCAATTAAATACGATTTTTGTTGTCCTTGCGATCCGAATTTTTTAATTGGATATCCGTCAATTTCAAAAGACAGATCATCTTTGTGAATTCCAACACTGGTATATTGCAACACCCGATCCCTTTCCATATTCTGCGCAAACAATGCCAACAAATTTCCTTCATCCAACTGCGTTTTATACACCAAACTCACTTGTTCCTTGCTCGAGGATATCGCTGCATAACGTTCCTTAAAAATGGGTATAAACACTTCCAAAAATTCGGTTCTCTTTTTAAAAATAACATTTCCGTAAGATTCCAACTGCTCATCATACACTTTTAAGTTTAGTGCATCAAAAGTGCGATTTGCGGCAAAATATTTCAACAAGGAGTTTCGTTGCGCAAGCACTTTATTATATTTAATGATGGTTTGTAAATACAATTTGTCGGATTGCGAAATTACATTGTCCATAAATTTTCTGCGCGTATCACTTCCTTCCACAATTAAATCACTGTCGCCAGGAGAAATAATAACCAAAGGCAAAAAACCAATATGTTCAGAAAATTTTTCATAGTTCTTGCCATTTCGTTTTACCACCTTTTTATTTCCTCGCTTTAAACTACAAACAACATTGTCAATTTTATCATTTATTTGATACTCGCCTTCAATCATAAAAAACTCTTCAGAATGCTTAATATTCTGCGTGGCTGCCGGATTGAAGTAACTTTTGGCAAAAGACAGGTAATAAATAGCATCTAAAACGGTTGTTTTTCCAACACCGTTATTTCCCACAAAACAATTGATTTTTTCCTGAAAATCATACGTTAGGAACTCGAAATTTTTAAAATTAACCAGTGTTATTTTTTGTAAATGCATCTATTTTTTTTGAAAGTTTAAAATTATTGAAAATAAATGAAAATTTAGACACAATTGCATTTTTACTTTCCAATTAAAAATTCTATTTTTGCGCCTACAAATTTCTAAGAAATGGCAACATACAAAAAGACTGGAAAGAAAGCAAAAGATGCTAAGAATAGTATTGAAGATAAATCGACTACGGCTGAAGTTTTTAAAACTTTAGACGAGACAGCTTCAAGATCAGAGCAATTCATCATAAAAAACCAAAATATCATTTTTATTATTTTAGGACTTGTAGTCGCTTCAATTTTAGGATATTTGGCTTATCAGAAATACGTGAAAGCACCTAAAGAAAAAGAAGCAGCAAATGAATTGGCATTCCCAAAAGTTTATTTTGAAAACGCCATAAGCAATTCTGTGGCTGCAGATTCATTATTCACATTAAGCCTTAACGGTGCTGATGGAAAATATGGATTTATTGACATTGCAGACGAATACAGCGGCACAAAAGCAGGAAATTTAGCAAACTATTACGCCGGAATTTCTTACCTGAAATTAAAAAAATATAAAGAAGCCATCGACTATTTGGAGGATTTTTCTTCGGATGATGAATTGTTGGGTCCAACCGCAAAAGGTGCTATTGGTGATGCTTTTGCCGATATCAACCAACCACAAGATGCTTTTGACTATTATGTGAAGGCAGCAACATTAAAAAATAATAATTTTTCTACACCACTATTTCTTTTCAAAGCAGGAAATACGGCGATGGAATTAGAAAACTTTTCTAAAGCCAAAGAATTGTTTGAAAGAATAAAAACCGATTATCCTAACGCTGAAGAGGCTAAAAACATTGACATCTATATCAGTAAAGCGGCTTTTGCATCAAAAAAATAAAAGCTAAATGGCTACAACTAATTTATCAGATTACGATAAAGCAACAATCCCAAATTCGAAAAATCTTCGATTTGGGATTGTTGTTTCTGAATGGAATTCTGACATTACAGAAAATTTATATCTTGGAGCCGAACAAACGCTGCTGGAAAACGGAATTCTAAAAGAAAATATTTTGCGATGGAATGTTCCAGGAAGTTTTGAACTTGTTTTTGGCTGTAAACACATGTTGGAAACCCAAAAATTAAATGCAGTAATCGCCATTGGAAATGTTATTCAGGGGGAAACTAAACATTTCGATTTTGTTTGTGAAGGCGTAACCCAAGGCATAAAAGATTTGAATATCAAATATGATGTTCCTGTTATTTTTTGTGTGTTAACCGACAATACCAAACAGCAATCTATTGACCGCTCTGGAGGAAAACACGGGAATAAAGGTGTAGAATGTGCTATTGCAGCCATAAAAATGGCAGCATTAACAACGTTTTAACAACCTTATTATCCACAAAACTTGACCACAACTTTTTAATTCAGTAATTTTGATTTTTACTGGTTAATTTTATTTTATGTTTGGTAAATTATTTAAGCCTAGCTCACATTATGTTTTTAATTATAAACCTCGTTATTATGACGAGCGCAAAGAACGTTTGCAAAATTTAGAAAAGAAATATCACAATCCCGACGGAGGTGAACCCGAATTTTCCAAAATTAGACTTACTAAAAATAATTTAAAAAACAATTGGATAAAAAATAAAAGGAGTGCAACAAACCGATCCGCAAATCTACGATTGGCAGTTATCATCGCAATTTTAATTGGTATCGCCGCCTACATTCTTGAATTACATAAATTATTTTAATGGCCGATATCATCCAGTTATTGCCCGATCACGTTGCAAATCAAATTGCGGCAGGTGAAGTTGTCCAAAGACCCGCATCCGTCGTAAAAGAGCTGTTGGAAAACGCCATTGATGCAGAAGCCACCATTATTAAACTCATTGTTAAAGAGGCCGGAAAAACACTTATTCAGGTTATAGATAACGGCAAAGGAATGAGCCAAACCGATGCGCGCCTGAGTTTTGAACGCCACGCAACATCAAAAATAAAAAAAGCAGAAGATTTATTCAATTTGCACACAAAGGGATT
>DAIQBF010000159.1:0-7636 GCA_036781305.1 Lutibacter sp. | reverse complement strand
AACAAAAAAATAAAAATTAAACAGATGAAAACATTTAAACTAAGCTATATTTTAACTATATTTTTGCTGATAAGCTCACAATTATTTGCCAATAACACCAAGCCAAATTGGGGAAAAACCGGCCATAGAACCATTGGTGAAATTGCTGTGGATTACTTAAACACAAAAACAAAACGTGAAATTTCAAAAATTTTGGACGGACAAAGTTTGGCATTGGTTTCAACATTTGGTGATGACATAAAATCTGATAAGCGTTATAGAAATTTTAATACCATGCATTATGTGAATATGCCATTTGGCGTAAAATATGAAGATTCAGAAAAGAATCCGGAGGGAGATTTGGTTACAGGAATTGAAAAATGCAAAGCGGTTATTTTGGATAAAAATGCCACCAAAGAAGATAAAGCTTTTTATTTGAAATTACTGGTTCATTTTATGGGCGATTTGCACCAGCCGATGCACGTTGGAAGAGCGGAAGATAAAGGCGGAAATGACATTCAGGTTCAGTGGTTTGGCAGCGGCACCAATTTGCATGCTGTGTGGGATTCAAAAATGATTGACGGTTTTGGGATGGCATATACGGAACTTGCAGATAATGCTGATAAAATTTCTAAAGAGCAAGTGAAGTTTTTACAAAAAGGCACCATTGTAGATTGGGTAAATGAAACACAAACATATGCGGTGAAAGCTTATGCCTCCGTTGAGGTTGGTGAAAAATTAAGCTATAATTATTCTTATGAAAACTTTGAAACAGTTCGCTCACAACTCCAAAAAGGAGGAATTCGTTTGGCTAAAGTGTTGAATGATTTGTTTTCATAAGAATCCTATTCCCAGCCCGATAGCTATTGGGCAATTTCATTAAGTTAAGGGAATATTTGTCAGTGCTTCGCCTGTTCGCTATCGCTCGTGTCCGACAAAGGAGGAATTGCATTAAATAGCTTAACATGATGTGATTCTTCGTACCTCAGAATGACAAAATAAAGACGTTAAGGTCTTAACTTAGTGACATTAAGCTTCGGGAGAAAGGGAGTTAGATTGATTAAAAAAAACTGAGCAATTTGTTCGGTTTTTTGATTTTTTTTGATAAATAATTTTATTAACTTGAACTTCTCTTGTTAGTGTTGGCCGATCTTTATAAACTATTTTTCAATATTATGCCAATTCTTTCTTCATAGAAAATAGAAAAACACACCCCTAGCCCCTCTCGAGAGGGGAATTAATTGCTGTGGTCTTCCGACTTCGGACTTCGGTCTTTGGTCTTCGGTCTTCCGTCTTCGGTCTTCCGACTTTTTCCTTTCATTATTTAATTTTGCCAATGCGCCTGCTGGCTCAATCGCTAAAAATGTATACTATACATTTTCTTTACGCGCTGTCCCCCAGCGTCTTTGTTCCCGCAAAAGCAGGGATTCAAATTTGTGTGGAATGGCTATTTTTAAGTTGATTTCTTCTGAAGATTTTGGATGTAGAAACGAAATTTCATAAGCGCATAAAAAAAGTCCTTTTCCTTTGTGAAGCATTTTTTCTTCAACATATAATTTATCGCCAAAAATGGAATGGCCAATACTGGCCAAATGAATCCGTATTTGGTGGGTCCTTCCAGTTTTTGGATATACATTTAACAAACTTAAATTTTTGTATTTTAAGGAATTCACAACATTTACAACTTCAAAATTAGTTTTGGCAACCTTGCCCTCAATTGGCGTTTTAATTTCTGCAGTTGAAAGTACTTCACCAATAACAATGGCACAATATTTCTTTTGAATGGTATGGCTTTCAAATTGGATTCCCAATGCAATTTGCGCCGTTTTTGTTTTGGCAATCAGCAATATTCCCGAAGTCTGGTTGTCTAATCTGTGCACGGGCGTTGGCCAAGGAAGCGCATCGGGTTCTGAACTTTTTCCCAAATTAAACGGCAAAGCATTGTAAATTGTTTTATAGGCGTTTCCGCTTACTGAAAATCCGGCGGGCTTGTGAATTGCCGCCATATAATTATCTTCATACAAAATTTCTAACTTAAGTTCAAATATTTTGGGTTGTGACTGCGGAGCTTCCAATAAATCGATTATTTGCCCAAATCGCACATAAGTTCCTGTTTTGGCAATTTCACCATCGATTAAAATTTGACCTCGTTTAATGGCTTTTTTTATGCCGGCGTTTGAAGGAATAAAGTTATAAAATACTTTTGGCGCATAATTTTGCAGTCGAATATTTTCAATTTCTTTCGGAACAATATGAGAATGAAGCGTACTGATGATTTACGATTTAGGATTGATGATTTATGATTTGTCGATTGTCGATAGGACTTTCAAACTTACAACTTTGCTTATAACAATTGTCTTTTCTTAAGAAGTTGTATGATTTCTTTATAATCAAAAGACAATTTCAATTTTGAGGCTTCATTAAATGTAAACCAATTGTAATCCAATACTTCAAGTTCCTGAATTTTTATTTCTCCGCTCCAGTTTCCCAAAAACCGATAATATTTTCGGTCTTGCCAAATACCGGTTTTAATGATTTCTGAAGGCGTGAAATCTAAATTGCATTCTTCTTTTACTTCCCGAATCACATTTTGCTCGGCAGTTTCGCCTATTTCTGCTCTTCCTCCGGGGCAACCCCAATATTCAGGATAATTTTTAGTGTAATTGGAACGTTGGAGCAACAATATTTTTTTATCTTTTAAAATAATGCCCGATGCCGCTAAAATCATAAAATAATTATTTTTTAATAACACCAAGGGTGGCAGTTTCTCCAGTTGACAAATGCCATTCTTTAGCCGAAATTATATTTCCATTGGCGTCATAAAGAATCATTTCAGCAGTATTCGGCCCGGAATATCCTTGGTTCAAGGCTTGGAAATCTATCCTGTTGTAGCCTGGTTCTAAATCGAGATATAACACAAAATAATTTCCTTTCAATCCAATATTGGTGCTTACAACAACGCTGTTTAAGTAAATTTGAATCCGGTCACCATCAATTAAACCAAAGTCCCTACACTCAATTTTAACCGTTTTTGTGGCGCTATTAACAGTTCCCAAGCTAAAATTACTTTCCAGTTTTTTATGGGTGACATCTTGGCCTTTCCAATATTTCAACCCAATAATATCTCTGTCTTCCGGCAATGTTTCCATCAAAAAGTTTTGATTTTTTGAAGCGGAATTATTTTGTTCTAAATTTTCATTAATGGCGCTAGTATTTAATTTTTCATCAATTTTAAGATCTATATTTGGTGATGGAGGTGCAATTTTTGTGTTTTCAAAAGTGGCTTTTAATGGGGTTTTACTTTTAAGCATACCGGCTTCACTATCCATTTTTTTAGATTTGGCGGTATCACTCTGTGAAAATGAATTAACTGAAATTAAGTTAATTAACAGAATAAAAAGCAGTGATTTTAAGGAGTAGCCCATTTTTAGTTTTATTTCATAAGATGACCGCAATAAAAATGCCAAGTATTGCGGATTATAAATTTGGGATAAAAGTAATAAAAAATGCCCCAATAACTATTGAGGCATTTTATTAATTGTTTGTTAAACTATTCTTGGATTTTTTTTTTTAATCATTTAAAAACTCCGCTTGATAAAATTTGTCAAATCTTCTCCGTGCAATAAGTTTTGGGAAAGTTTTGCCAAGTCAAAAGCCTGTTGAATTAAACGTTCCTGCTTCTTTTTGGTTTTGGTATTTAAAATTTCCACAACCAAATCGTTATTGGTATTTACCACCAAATTATACATTTCCGGAAAATTTCCCATTCCCATAAATCCGCCACCGCCTGTTGCCTGCATTTCTTTCATACGACGCATAAATTCGGGCTGTGTGATGATAAACGGATTAGCCGATGAATCCATCGCTTCCAACTGAACGGAATAGGTTTTTTTCGGAACAAACGCTTCTATAACGGGTTTTAATTCTTCCTGTTCCTTTTCAGAAAGCTTGCTTATCTTAGCTTCGTCTTTTTTGATTAAATTGTCAATTTGATCAGCGTCCACACGGGCAAAATGAATATTTTCCTTCGAACCTTCCAATTTTTGAATCAGGTGAGAAACAATAGGAGAATCCAACAATAAAACTTCATATCCTTTTTCTTTTGCGGCATCAATATAACTGTGTTGCGCTTTTACGTTAGAGGCATATAAAATAACCAAGTTATTGTCTTTGTCTGTTTGAAGTGGCTTTATTTTTTCCTGTAATTCTTCAAAAGTAAGATAAGTGTCATCAACCGTTGGATATAAGGCAAATTTGTCAGATTTTTCAAAGAATTTTTCTTCGGAAAGCATTCCGTATTCAATAATTATTTTGATGTCGTTCCATTTTTCTTCGAAAGCTTTGCGGTCGTTTTTAAATAAACTGATCAGTTTATCGGCCACTTTTCGCGTGATATAACTCGCAATTTTTTTAACGGCGGCATCACTTTGCAAATACGAACGGGAAACGTTTAACGGAATGTCTGGAGAATCAATTACCCCGCGAAGCATTTGTAAAAAGTCGGGAACAATTCCTTCCACATTGTCGGTTACAAATACCTGATTTTGATATAATTGAATTTTGTCTTTCGCTTGATCAATGTTTTTTGTCAGCTTTGGAAAATATAAAATTCCGGTTAAATTAAAAGGATAATCAACATTTAAATGAATGTTAAACAAAGGCTCTTCAAACTGCATTGGATACAATTCCCTGTAAAAAGCCGCGTAATCTTCTTCTTTTAAATCGGTCGGATTTTTTGTCCAAGCTGGATTGGGGTTGTTTACAATATTGTCAACCGTAATTTTTTCTGGTTTTGCATCTTCTGAAGCACCTTCAGGCAAAGGCAAGGTTTCTTCACGCGTTCCAAATTTAATTGGAATTGGCATAAACTTGTTGTACTTCGTTAATAGTTGCGTAATTCTGTGTTCTTCCAAAAATTCTGTAGAATCATCAGCAATATGTAACACTATTTCAGTTCCGCGCTCAGCTTTTTCAGTTTCATCAATCGTATATTTAGGACTTCCGTCACATTCCCATCTTACCGCTTTTGCATCTTCCTGAAATGATTTTGTGAAAATTTCCACTTTTTCAGCTACCATAAAAGAAGAATAGAATCCCAATCCGAAATGACCGATAATTCCTGAGTCTTCAACTTTATCTTTGTATTTTTCCACAAATTCTTCAGCTCCGGAGAATGCGATCTGGTTGATGTATTTTTTAACTTCATCACCAGTCATACCTACACCTTGGTCAATAATCCTGATTTCCTTTTTTTCTTTATCTACTTTTACTTCAATAATCAGATTTCCGATATCGCCTTTAATTTCGCCTAAAGTGGATAAATGTTTTAATTTTAAAGTAGCATCTGTTGCATTTGAAATCAACTCACGCAAAAATATTTCGTGATCTGAATACAAGAATTTTTTAATAATGGGAAAAATATTTTCAGCCGTTACTTTAATACTTCCTTTTGCCATATTTTTTAGGTTTTAATTAATTTTATCTTCTTATGTTAGTCAAAAAAAATACCAAAGTGTGAAAGGTGACAAATTGGCAAAACAATAATATTGAATTGGAATATTTATGTATATTCGTTAGTATAAATTTTAGGGTATTACAAAAGTGGCAGAAATAGCCCTGAAAAATTTACAAAGGGTTTAAATTTATAAAAAAGTGATGTTACAACTGGATTTTGACTATGTGATTATCGGAAGCGGATTTGGCGGATCGGTAAGTGCTTTGCGCTTGTCGGAAAAAGGCTACAAAGTATTGGTTATTGAAAAAGGAAAATGGTTTAAAAGCAATGATTTTCCCAAAACGAATTGGAATCTAAAAAAATGGTTGTGGCAGCCAAATATGAAATTATTTGGGTTTTTTAAAATGACTTTTTTAAATCATGTCACCGTTTTATCGGGCGTTGGCGTTGGTGGCGGTTCGTTAACCTATGCCAACACACTGCCAATTCCCAAATCAAATTTTTTCAATTCAGGAAGTTGGGCAACACTAAGCAATTGGGAAGAGGAACTTAAACCATATTATGAAACGGCTTATAAAATGTTGGGTGCGGCAACCAATCCCAAACTGCACGCAGCCGATTTGGCGATTAAAGATTTGGCAGTAAGCATTGGGAAAGCAGATTATTTTGAAGCTGCAAAAGTGGGTGTTTATTTTGGGGAAACTGGGCGAACTGTTGATGATCCTTATTTTGGAGGAAAGGGACCAGACAGAACTGGCTGCACGCATTGTGGCGCTTGCATGACTGGCTGCAGGTACAATGCCAAAAATACATTGGATAAAAATTATTTGTATTTGGCGCAACAATTAGGTGCTGAGATTTTAGCTGAAAAAGAAGTTAAAAATGTTACTTTTTTAGGGGCAGAAGACGGTTCTGATGGCTATAAAATTGAATTTGAATCCAGTATTGGAAAAAAAGAAAAGGCCAGTGTTACTGCAAAAGGCATTATTTTTTCTGGCGGCGTGGTTGGTACGGTGCCTTTGCTTTTAAAATTGAAGAAGAAATCGTTGCCCAATTTGTCTGAAATGGTTGGTTGCGCCGTTCGAACCAACAATGAATCGTTAATATTGGTAACTTCAACCAATAAAAATTCTAAAGATTTTTCTAAAGGACTGGCAATAGGTTCTATTTTGCATACCGATGAAAATAGCCATTTAGAGCCTGTTCGTTATGGAGAAGGTTCTGCTTTTTTCAGAACACTCACTATTCCTGTTATTTTTAATAAATACGCTGTACTGCGACTATTGGGTGTTTTATTTTTATTTGTAAAGTTTCCAATTAAGTTGCTAAAAACAATATTCACTAAAAATTATGCAAAACGCACCACCGTTTTATTGTTTATGCAAACGGTTGACAGCACCATTAGGCTAAAATTGGGAAACATTACAAAAATGAAAACAAAAAGTGAAAAAGGTGCAATACCGACTGGAATTATTCCCGAAGCATTTGATTTAAGCAAAAAATACGGTAGAATTGTAAATGGAATTCCCTTCGGAAATTTTGTCGATGTTTTGCTGGGAACCCCAACCACTGCGCATATTTTAGGCGGGGCTGTAATGGGCGAAGATTCTTCAAAAGGTGTTATTGACAAACACAATCGAGTTTTTGGCTATCAAAATATGTTTGTTTGCGACGGCTCAATGATATCTGCCAATCCTGGCGTAAATCCGGCATTGACCATCACCGCAATAACGGAATTGGCAATGAGTAAAATTCCAACAAAGCAATCCTAAATTAATTTTTTCAAAATTATGAAAGCAGACGATTATATTTTAGTTTGATTATTTATAAGAATTCTTCAATAATATAATTCATTAATCGGAATTTCTTTTTCGCTTTATTGAATAAATTTTTTAACGACTTCTTTATTTTTGTCGGCATCTTTTTCAACAAATTTAACAACACTATCATTTTACCTCCATTTAAACAAATTGTTTAAATGGAGGAAGGATAATTCTAAATTAGCTGTTTTTAGCGGACTTATTTTGTTGTCTTTTGGTTAGATTATTTTTATTTTTGGTTGAACATCGTACTTTGAACAATATAAGTATAACGGTTATGTTATTGATAATATAATAGTTATGTTTTGTGTTTTATTAAAAATCAGCAATAAAATAGTTATGAACATCGTAAAATTAATGTTGTAAATAGTGTTTGATTTTA
>DAIQBF010000158.1:0-7671 GCA_036781305.1 Lutibacter sp. | reverse complement strand
ATTTTATACAACCTGGGAAATAGCCAATAGGGAAAACAGGATTAAGGTTGATAAATAGAGCGTTATCCTATCCCCAGCCCTTTCCAAAGGAAAGGAAGTTTGATAGAATTTTTAAAATCTTTTAACTTTTTTAAAGCCCAACGCGCCAGCTGGCCCATCGCTAAAAATGTCCTCTGGACATATTTTTAACGCTCTGTCCCCTTCGGGGGTTAGGGGGCTTTTTGGGGGGTTAGAGGGCTGATTAATGTATAATCTTAAACAGCAATTCTTTTAAAATATCTCCTGCAGGCAAAGCATTTGCGCCAACACCCTTGCTTTTTAGGTCGGCATCACGCAGCAATCCGATTACTTGTGAAACTTTTCGCATCGGATAATTTTTGGCTGCTGAAGTATAATCTGAAACAAAAAACGGATTTACGCCCAAAGCTTTGGCTACGCTATTGCTGGATTTGTCTTTTAAACTATGGTAAATAAGCAACTGGGTAAAAAAACCGTTCAACAATGAAATGGTTACAACAATGGGATTTGCTTTTTGGTTCTGTGCAAAATGATTGATAATTCTGTTTGCGCTCAGCACATTTCTTTCCCCTACTGCCTTTCTAAGTTCAAAATTATTGTAGTCTTTGCTAATCCCGATGTTTTCTTCAATTTCTCTTGGTGTTATGGTTGAATTAACAGGCAAAACAATCATTAATTTATTCAATTCATTGCTTATTTTACTTAAATCGGTGCCCAAAAATTCCACCAGCAATAACGTTGCCTTGGTATCTATTTTGTAATTTTTACCCGCCAAAACCCTTCGTATCCAATCGGCGACTTGATTTTCATAGAGCTTTTTACTTTCATAAACCAATCCGTTTTTTTGAATGGCTTTGTATAACTTTTTTCGTTTGTCAATGGTTTTATATTTGTAACAAATTACCAAAACCGTGGAAGGCTGCGGATTTTCAGCATACGATGCCAAATTTTCTATAGTTCTTGATAAATCCTGAGCTTCTTTAACAATCACCACTTGCCTTTCGGCCATCATCGGATAGCGCTTGGCATGGTCAATTAAATCTTCCACCACAACATCCCTTCCATACAACATCATTTGGTTAAATCCTTTTTCTTCTTCGGAAAGCACATTCTTTTCAATAAATTCAGCAATTTTATCGATATAATAGGGCTCATCCCCCATTAAAAAATAAATGGGCTTTATATTTCCTTTTTCTATGTCTGAAACTATTTTGGTTATATCACTCATTTATAAAAAAAAATTAGCATTTTTGTTGGATGCAGCCATTGAATTTACCTACATATCCTTTCAAAATCAAAAGTAGCGAAAATAAGTATTTTATATTCGATATTGTCCGAAAAAAATATATGGTTCTGACACCGGAAGAATGGGTTCGTCAGCATATAATTCACTATTTAATTCAAGAAAAAAAATACCCAATTTCACTCATTTCCGTTGAGAAAAAGGTCACCGTCAATAAGTTAACCAAGCGAACGGACATTCTTGTTTTTAACACCAAGGGCAATCCGCATATCATTGTTGAATGCAAAGCGCCTTCCATAAAAATATCACAAGATGCCTTCGACCAGATTGCGCGGTATAATTTAAAATTGGAAGCCAATTATCTCATTGTCACTAACGGATTGACCCATTTTTACGCTGTTATGGATTTAGAAAATGAACGCTATGTTTTTTTAGAAAACATTCCTAATTATAACTTATAAACAGGTGAATAAAAAATATTTCATAATAAGCGTACTGATTTTATTTTTAGCGGTTGCGGTTCTTTACTTAATTCCAGCACCTAAATCAGATTTTTTTAAATTGTATGACAAAAATGACAAACCTGCGCAAAGTTTAAAAGAATTTAAATCGAGAGCTACTAAAAATATAAGGGTAAATGGTGTTGTATGGAATTATTACGCCGGCGGAAAAGGCAATAAAACCATCTTTTTTATTCACGGAATGGGTGGTTCTTACGATTTATGGTGGCAACAAGTTGTGGAGTTTGAAAAAGATTATAAAGTAATCACCTACTCGCTTCCGGAAAACATAAATTCTCTTAAAAAAGCTTCCGAAGGAATTTTAAAAATATTAGAAGCTGAAAAGGTTAACAAATTTTATGTTGTAGGGACTTCAATGGGGGGCTATATCACGCAATATTTGGTTAATACAATTCCGGCCAGAATTGAAAAAGCCGTTTTTGGAAACACATTTCCGCCAAATAATTTAATTGCCAAAGAAAATGAAACAAAAAGCAAAGTAATTCCATATTTGCCTGAAATTATAATCTCAAAATTAGGGAAGAAAAAATTAAATGAAGAAATTGTTCCGGCAGCAAAAAATTCACCTTTGTTAAAAGCATTTTTAACAAGTTTGCCATTCAGCAAAAAACAGTTTATCAACAGGTATTATATTGTTATTGATAAATTTACCGCATTTTCGGATCGCTATAAAATAAAGCGGATTCCTAAATTAATCATAGAATCCGATAATGATCCGCTAATCCAACCAGCATTGCAAAAGGAAATTAAAGAGCTGTATGCGAATGCCGAAGTTTTCACTTTTCACAATGAAGGCCATTTTCCATATATAAATGCATCTTCAACCTACAATAAAGTACTTCGTGATTTTTTAAAGAAGGAAAATGATTATGAAATTGCTGAAAAAACAATTGTAAATTATTTTGAAGGAAGAAAAAACGCCAATTTATTGCAGTTAAAAAGCGCTTTTTCTGCTGATGCAATTTTAATCACAAGTTTAGATGAAGCGGAACTAAGAATCCCTTTTTCCGCTTATTTAAGCAAGGTGCAAACTGACGGAATTCAACAAGCAGACACTCAAATTTTAGATGGAGATATTGCGGGAAATATTGCTTGTTATAAAACAAGCTTTATTTATTCCGATAAATCTTACACCGATTATTTAACTTTGGTGAAAATTCAAAATGATTGGAAAATAAGCAGTAAAACATTCACAAAAACCAAATAATTGAAAATAGCCATCGTCATCTTAAACTGGAACGGAAAACAATTGCTGGAAAAGTTTCTTCCTTCCATCGTAAAATACAGCAACTTCGACAATGTGGAAATTTATGTGGCAGACAATGCTTCCACTGATGATTCCGTTGCTTTTGTCAAACAGCAATTTCCAAAAATTAAAATCATTAAAAACCATATAAACGGCGGATTTGCAAAAGGATATAACGATGCATTGAAACACATTGATGCGGATATTTATGCTTTGGTGAATTCGGATATTGAAGTGACCAACGGATGGCTGAACCCTGTTATTTCCACTTTTGAAAACGAGCCTAATACGGCCATTATCCAGCCAAAAATACTGGATTATAAAAATAAAAACAAGTTTGAATATGCAGGTGCCGCTGGCGGATTTATTGATAAGTTTGGCTATCCTTTTTGCCGAGGGCGTATTTTTTCAACCTTGGAAACAGATGCAAATCAGTATAACGATGAAATTGAAATTTTTTGGGCATCGGGTGCTTGTTTTTTTATTCGATCCTCAATTTTTCACGAATTAAATGGCTTTGATGAAGATTATTTTGCGCATCAAGAAGAAATTGATTTGTGTTGGCGGACCATAAATTTATCCAAAAACATTAAATATGTGGGAACTTCAACCATTTATCACGTTGGCGGTGCTACCCTAAAAGAGGCAAACCCAAAAAAAACGTTTTTAAATTTCAGAAACAGTCTGTATAGTTTGGTTAAAAATTTACCTAAAAATAGGTTGTTTCCAGTCATTTTAACAAGACTTGTATTGGATGGTTTTGCCGGATTAAAATTTTTAATGGAATTGAAGCCATCGCATTGTTTGGCAATTATTAAGGCACATTTCAGTTTTTATAAGTATTTACCAAAAATGCTTAAAAAGAGAAAAAAATCAGCTAAATCATCAAAGTATTATGCGATAAATAGCATTGTTTGGCAGTATTTTATTTTAGGCAAAAAGAAATATGGAGACATTTAAAATAAGGCATCTACACTTCCCAAGCCTTCACGCAAAATAGTGATTTCCCCTTCAGATAAATCAACAATGGTTGACGGAATATTGCTTCCATACCCTCCATCAATCACAATATCCACCTTATTTTCCCATTTTTCATAAATCAATTCAGGGTCAGTTGTATATTCCAGTAAGTCATCTTCATCATAAATAGAAGTGGAAACAATAGGGTTTCCCAATTTTTTTACGAGTTCTCTGATAATATTATTATCTGGAATACGAATACCAACCGTTTTTTTATTTTTAAATGCTTTGGGTAAATTGGTGCTTGACGGCAAAATAAAGGTGTAAGGACCTGGCAACGCCTTTTTTAGTATTTTATAAACTGGCGTATCAATTTGCTTTACATAATCGGATAGGTTGCTTAAATCATAACAAATAAATGAAAAATTGGCCTTGTCCAATTTTAAACCTTTAAGCTGTGCCACCTTCTCCATAGCTTTGGAGTTGGTAATGTCACAACCCAAACCGTAAACGGTATCCGTAGGGTAAATAATTAATCCGCCTTTTTGTAAAATCTTGACAACCCTGTCAATTTCACGTTCATTGGGATTTTCATTATATATTTTAATTAACTCTGCCATTTGTTTATGCTATGATTAACAAATGTAGCTTTTTTTTATGATTTTTCTAACAACCTAAATCCTTCTCCGTGAATATTTAAAATCTCCACATTTGGATCCGGTTTCAAATATTTTCGAAGTTTGGCAATATACACGTCCATACTTCTGGAAGTAAAGTAATTGTCGTCCCTCCAAATCTTGGTCAGCGCTAATTCACGGGGCATTAAATCATTTTTATGGGTTGCCAGCAATTTCAGCAATTTGCTTTCTTTTGGGGAAAGCTTTTGAATTTCACCGCCATCATATGATAAATGGCGCAGTTTTGAATTGAACTCAAATTTGCCGATTTTAAACTCAAAAGTGTCTTCTTCTATATTTTGTTCCGATTCTTGGCGTTGTAAAATGGCTTTTATTTTATACAATAAAACTTCAGAATCAAAAGGTTTGTTTAAATAATCATCAGCTCCGGACTGATATCCTTTCAGCACATCTTCTTTCATTGTTCTGGCTGTCAAAAATATAATTGGCACTTCAGAATTTGTAGCCCTGATGTCTTTAGCCAATGAAAAACCATCTTTTCTAGGCATCATTACATCCAGAATGCACAAGTCAAAATCGTCATTTTTAAACATAATCAGCCCTTCTAAACCGTCTTTGGCCAAAGTAACTTTATAATCATTTAACGACAGGTAATCTTTTAAAACAGTCCCAAAATTGGGATCGTCTTCCACCAATAAAATTCTATTATTTTCCATATTTTTATTTTAAATTAAAGGCAATTTAATGGTGAAAGTACTTCCAATTCCTTTTTCACTTTCCACATAAACTTCACCTTGATGAATTTCAACAATTTTTTTCACGTATGCAAGTCCTAAACCATGACCTTTTACATTGTGTATATTTCCTCTTTCTTCTCTGTAAAACTTCTTAAAAACATTTTTTTGTACATTTTTAACCATTCCAATACCTTGGTCTTTTACCTGAATTATAATCGCTTTCGGGGTGTTTTCTGAAGTAATGTCAATTTTTGGCGCACCTTCGGAATATTTTATGGCATTGTCCAATATATTCACTATCACATTGGTAAAATGGAAATGGTTGCCTAAAATTTCACTCGATGCTGCATTTAAATTCATTTTAATATAACCGCCTTTATCTTTAACCAACAACTCCACATGCGTTACGGCCTCTTCAATTAAGTCGTGAACATCTACCTTTTCCTTACTTACGTCCAACTGATTTTTTTCAAGTTTGGAAATCCTCAAAACATTTTCAACCTGTGCATTCATCCGTTTATTTTCCTCGCGAATCATTTTCACATAACGCATCACTTTTTCCTGGTCACCAATTACTTTAGGGTTTTTGATGGCATCTAAAGCTAAATTTATGGTTGCTATGGGCGTTTTAAATTCGTGTGTCATATTGTTGATAAAATCTGTTTTAATTTCAGAAATTTGTTTTTGTTTCACCAACTGATACAAAGCACTTGCAAATGCTAAAATGATAATCAGAATAAAAAAAACTGAAAGGGCCAAAATTTTAGAAATTGAGGATAAAATGTAATTTTTCTCTTCAGGAAATGTCACATATAACTGATAATTGCTATTTCCTTCCGCATCAGCAAACATGGGAACCATGTAACTTTTGCCCACTTCTTTTCTAAAATACCCCGATTTCACCTGAGTTGCCAAACCATTGCTATAAATTCCATATTTAAAATTGGTGCCAATTCCTTTTGATTTTAACTCATTGGCCAACCTAAATGAAATTTCCCTGTTGGTTACTCTTCTGTGTATTGGAAGCTTGCTTGTAAAAATATCAAACTGACGTTCTAAATACGACCTTTCCGCACCTTCAAACCTTCCTACTTTTACATAACGCTCTTCAGGCGGAGCCAGGCTGCCTCTGGTATTGTCCAATACCTGATCTTTTACAATCACAATTTCTTCTTTACTGAAAATTTCTCTAAAATTTACGGTATCATTTTCAAAGAACGCTGTAGGCACTTTATAATTTGACTCAATAATGCTTTGGGAATAAGTAAATTTTTCATTATTGGTGGTGTCAATTTTTTCATAAATAAATTTTCTGACATCAGATTCCTTTAATTTCTCACCTTCTTTATAAAGTTCTGCTATCTTAAAATAAAAATCATTAAACTCTCGCTGCTTAATGTCGTCTGAAACTTTTGCCAAGACAAACTTAACATTTGACGTAAATTGCTCCTCTGTTATCTGTATGGTGTTTTTTATCCAAAATACCTGTACGGAGATAATGCCGATTAAGGCAACGCTCATTAAGATAATGATAAGCACAAATATCCTTTTCCTCATCGTTCAAATTTACACGTTTAACAGTATATTCATTGTTATTTAACGTAAATTAACATATTAATTATTTTTTTAACAATTTTTTAAGAAAAATCTTATTTATTTTCTTAATTTTAACAGTAGTCCAAAAATAGTTGAAACCTGACATTTTGTATTTTCCAACTTGTTATTTCTAATCACAAAATTAGATTTTTTAATTTTGAAATCATCGCTTGACTGGTGTTTCATCCGCTCCAAAATTTGTGCTTCAGAAGCCCCGTCACGCTTCATTATTCTTTCTATTTTATTTTCGAAAGAGGCCAAAACCGTAATTATATAATCAAATAATTTATCGCTGCCGCTCTCAAATAAAATGGCCACCTCATAGATTATGAAATCAGTGTTTGTTTTTTTAATGAATTTTTGGAAATCTTCATAAACCTTGGGATGGACCAATGCGTTTAAAGTGTCTAATTTTTTTTTATCGCTAAAAACGAGCGAAGCAATATACGGTCTGTTTAATGCTCCTTCAATGTATGCCTTTTCACCAAATAATTTCGTAATCTCATTCTTTAATTCCCCTTCAGCATTCATTAATCTCTTCGCTTCATCATCTGCCACATAAGTAGCAATACCAAAATCTTTAAAAAGTGACAAAACAGTGCTCTTCCCACTTCCAATTCCGCCTGTCAGTCCAATTATTTTCATCTGTTTAATTTCTATTTTTTTGTTGGTACAGCTGCTGTTCGCCATTAATCATTCCTCTGTGTATCAA
>DAIQBF010000157.1:0-7686 GCA_036781305.1 Lutibacter sp. | reverse complement strand
TAAACGCGATGAATACATCGCGAATATTCAGCGGTTGATCAATAACGGCCATAAAAATTGCATTCCGATTATCGACAATTATGAAGAAATCGGCTTGCTTACCGAAGGCACCAAAAAGAAAATAAACATTGGAATCAGAATTGCTTCTGAAGAAGAGCCGAAGTTTGAATTTTACACCTCACGATTGGGAATCGGCTACAAAAACATTGTCGATTTTTACCGACGTGAAGTGAAAGACAACCATAAGGTGAACCTAAAACTGTTGCATTACTTTATCAATACTGGTATTAAAGACAATGCCTATTATTGGAACGAATTAAGCAAATGTTTGAAGGTTTACATCAGTTTGAAAAGAATTTGCCCGAGTTTGGACAGCTTAAATATTGGCGGCGGATTTCCAATAAAAAACTCATTGGCTTTTAATTACGATTATGAATATATGGTCGATGAAATCATCAGCCAAATAAAAGAAGCCTGCGAAGATGCCGAGGTTCAGGTTCCTCATATTTTTACCGAATTTGGAAGTTATACAGTAGGAGAGAGCGGTGGCGCCATTTATAAGGTATTATACCAAAAAAGGCAAAACGACAGGGAAAGATGGAATATGATAAATTCCTCATTTATTACTACATTGCCAGACAGTTGGGCCATAAATAAACGATTTGTTTTATTACCTTTAAACCGTTGGAACGATGTATATGAACGGGTATTGTTAGGCGGTTTAACCTGTGACAGCGATGATTATTACAATTCAGAACAACATATTAACGCCATATATTTGCCAATTTATAAAGAAGAAAAACCACTGTATTTAGGGTTTTTTAATACAGGGGCTTATCAGGAATCAATAGGAGGTTATGGCGGATTGCAACATTGCTTAATTCCGCAGCCGAAACATATTATTATATCAAAAGATAACGAAGGAAAACTAGAATTTAAAGTGTTTAAAGAAAAACAAACAGCAAGCGATTTTTTAAAAATATTAGGTTATGAATAAAAGAACTTACGCAGGTATATCTGAACAATATGCCAAAATTGAAACTTCAAAAATAGTTTTAATTCCCGTTCCTTATGACGGAACGAGCACTTGGCAAAAAGGTGCAGACAAGGGACCGGAAGCATTTTTAAATGCTTCAGAAAATATGGAACTTTATGACATTGAAACGGATTCTGAAGTTTATAAAAACGGAGTCTATTTGGCAGATGCCGTGACAGAAAATTCTTCTCCTGAAAAAATGGTGGCTGCTGTACATGCGGTAACCAAAACATTTATCAGAAAAAATAAATTTGTCACCATTTTTGGCGGAGAGCACTCAGTTTCTATAGGAACCATAAGAGCTTTTAACGAATGTTTCAATGATTTAACAGTTGTTCAAATAGATGCACATGCCGATTTAAGAAAGGAATATGATGGCTCAAAATGCAACCATGCCTGCGCTGTTTATGAAGCGAGCCAAAATACCAACCTTATTCAAGTGGGTATTCGCAGTATGGACATTCTTGAAAAAAGCGTGTTGGATCCCGATAAAGTATTTTTTGCCCATGAAATGGCCATTGATGATTATTGGATGGAAAATGCCATTGATTTAATGGGTAAAAATGTGTTTATAACTTTTGATCTGGATGCTTTTGACCCTTCTTTATTGCCATCAACAGGAACTCCTGAACCAGGAGGATTGCTATGGTACGAAACACTTGATTTTTTGAAAAAAATATTCAAACAAAAAAATGTGGTCGGATTTGATATCGTTGAATTATGTCCGAATGAAAAAGAAAAATCATCAGATTTTCTTGCCGCAAAATTATATTATAAAATGTTAAGCTATAAGTTTGATAATTTAGAATTAGACGATTACGAAAATGAATTTGGTTTTGAAGAACCAAGTAATAAATCACCAAAATTCGAAGACGAAGATTATGACCAATAAAGGAGCAATTTCCCAATTTATTGAAAAATATTACCTGCATTTTAATGCTGCAGCACTTGTTGATGCCGCTAAAGCGTACGAAGATCAATTGGCTTCGGGCTCAAAAATGTTGGTTTCCATGGCAGGAGCTATGAGCACCGCTGAAATAGGCAAAGTGTTTGCTGAAATGATTCGTCAGGATAAAGTGCATATCATTTCTTGTACCGGCGCAAATTTGGAAGAAGATGTGATGAATCTGGTGGCGCATTCCCATTACAAAAGAGTGCCAAACTATAGAGACTTAACTCCTCAAGAGGAATGGGATTTGATGGAAAAGGGATTAAACAGGGTTACCGACACCTGTATTCCTGAAGAAGAAGCTTTCAGAAGATTGCAAAAACATATTTTCAAAATCTGGAAAGATGCCGAAGATAAAGGAGAACGATTTTTTCCTCATGAATTTATGTACAAATTAGTGCTTTCTGGCGTGTTGGAACAATATTATGAAATTGACCCAAAAAACAGCTGGATGATTGCTGCTGCTGAAGCCAATTTGCCTATGGTTGTTCCAGGTTGGGAAGACAGCACGATGGGAAATATTTTTGCTTCCTACGTGATAAAAGGGGAACTTAAGGCAAGCACCATGAAATCGGGGATTGAATATATGGCTTTCCTAGCCGATTGGTACACCGAAAATTCTAAAACAGGTATTGGATTCTTCCAAATAGGTGGCGGAATTGCAGGCGATTTCCCTATTTGTGTGGTGCCTATGTTATATCAAGATTTAGAGCGCACAGACACGCCATTTTGGAATTATTTTTGTCAGGTTTCAGATTCTACCACTAGTTATGGATCGTATTCAGGCGCGGTTCCAAATGAGAAAATTACTTGGGGAAAATTAGACATAAATACCCCGAAATTTATAATAGAATCGGATGCAACCATTGTTGTGCCACTAATTTTCGCGTATTTATTAAATATGTAATTGTAGTTTATGAAAAGAGTTATAGTAGATTATAGCAAATTAACAAGTGATATATTAGACTTGTTGGTCGAAAAATTCCCGACAGGGTACGGATATAAAGATATCATTACCTTCAAAAATGCCAAAGGTGAAACCATAAGGGCTGTGGAGGTAAGCTTCGAAGATACCATATACCTTGTTAAAATAAGTCTGAAATTGGAAGAAACCATGGAAGATTATGATGCCGATGAAGACAATTTTGAGGAGGTGTTTGACAATGATGATATTGAAGATATTGCAGATGAAGAAAGTGAAGAAGAGCTCGACTAGTAAAATTGATTGAAAATATATCAGCTTATAAAAATCCTGATAATGATAAAAGGAAAGCCCGCAATTCGCGGGTTTTTCTTTTTTAAAAAATATTAATTGTATTTACTTTCTTGGCCCAATTCTTTTACCGGATTACAATAACCAACGGCCGTGTATTTATTTCTGGTTGATTTCCCCACCTTTTCAAAAACAGATTCAACTGCACAATCTAATTTCAAACTATCAGACAATCTCAATTTTTTTTAAATTTAGAATGCTCCTTTTAAGGTTAAAAAATAATATTCATATAGCATAAAATATCGCTAACAATCTGAAATATTTACACTTACAGCCAAACCGCCTTCTGAAGTTTCTTTGTATTTTGAACTCATGTCTTTTGCTGTTTCCCACATCGTTGCAATGACCTTATCCAGTGGCACTTTGGCATAGGCGGCATCGGATTCCAATGCCAGCTCAGCGGCATTAATGGCTTTTATGGCACCCATTGTATTTCGTTCAATGCAAGGAATTTGTACCAAACCAGCTATGGGATCGCACGTTAATCCCAAATGATGTTCCATCGCAATTTCACTGGCCATGAGAACTTGTTCCGGACTTCCTCCAAGCAATTCAGTCAATGCGCCTGCGGCCATTGCCGAGGATACGCCAATTTCTGCCTGGCATCCGCCCATTGCGGCTGAAATGGTTGCGCCTTTTTTAAAGATGCTTCCAATTTCTCCCGCCACCAATAAAAATTGTTTCACATGTTCAAAATTTGCCTGGTGGTTTTCAATCACCATATAATACATTAAAACGGCAGGAATTACGCCGGCACTTCCATTTGTTGGAGCCGTTACAACCCTTCCTAATGAGGCATTTACTTCATTAACGCTTAAGGCGAAACAACTAACCCATTTCAATATTTCCCGAAACTTCACTTCCGTTTTTCGAATGCTTTGCAACCATTCTGCAGGAGAATTATAGACAAAATCAACGTGTAATTTTTTGTGAATATCAAAGGCGCGGCGTCGCACATTCAACCCACCGGGAAGTGTCCCTGAAGTGTGGCAGCCAATATACATACATTCAAGCATAGTATCCCAAATTCGTTTAATTTGGTGGTCAATTTCCGGGTCGCTTCTCAGTGATCTTTCATTTTCCAGTACAATCTCTGATATTTTAAGTTGTTCTTTTTTACAATAAAGTTCCAATTCTTTAGCTATTTGTATCGGATACGGAAAGCTTTTGTGGATTTTAATATTTTCCTTGGCGTGAATCAGTTCCTCTCTAACCACAAAGCCGCCACCAATCGAGTAATACGTGTCCGAAGAAATTTCAATCTCATTTTGAAAGGCGGTAAATTTTATTCCGTTTGCGTGAAACGGCAAAAACTCCTTGTTAAAAATAATGTCGGCGGTTGGGTTAAAAGCAATTAGATTCTCACCGCCAAAATATAATTTTTTGTTGGCTTGAATGGCATTTGTTTTGGGAATGATTTCTTCTGTAGGAATGGTTTCAGGATCTTCTCCCACCAAACCCAATAATATGGCCAAATCCGACGCATGGCCCTTTCCTGTCAAAGAAAGAGAACCGTATAAATCCACTTTTATGGAAGTAACTTTAGCAAAATTAGCCTCTTTTTTAAGATGGTTAATCCATCTTTCGGCAGCTCGCCACGGACCCAAAGTATGCGAGCTGGAAGGGCCGATTCCTATCTTTAGCATATCAAAAATCGAAATACACTCCATTTTTATTGTTTTTAAAAAAGTATGTAAATATATAGTATTGTGATATATTTCTATCCTTTTTGTAAAATTTATAGTACATAAAGCGGATTCAGTGACAAATTCAAGCGGCAAACTATTTAATTATGACAACTTGACATAATTTTTGTAATGGCATAATCATTGAATAAAGTATTGCAGAGTTTAAAAAAATAAAAAAATAAAATTAAATATATCGTTATGGGTAAAATTATAGGAATAGATCTAGGAACAACCAATTCGTGCGTTTCTGTGATGGAAGGAAATGAGCCAGTTGTAATTCCTAACGCAGAAGGAAAAAGAACTACACCTTCAATTGTGGCATTTATTGAAGGCGGAGAGCGAAAAGTGGGCGATCCTGCCAAACGTCAGGCTGTTACAAATCCTTTAAAAACAGTTTATTCAATAAAACGTTTTATGGGGAACAAGTATTCCGAATCCAAAATGGAAGCAGAACGCGTATCTTATAAAGTTGTAAAAGGGGATAATGACACGCCTCGTGTTGATATCGACGGAAGATTGTACACACCACAAGAAATATCGGCTATGATTCTTCAAAAAATGAAGAAAACCGCCGAAGATTACTTGGGAACGGAAGTAACGGAAGCTGTTGTGACGGTGCCTGCTTATTTTAACGATGCACAACGCCAGGCCACTAAAGAAGCAGGGGAAATTGCCGGATTAAAAGTAAGCCGGATTATTAATGAGCCTACTGCGGCTGCATTGGCTTATGGTTTAGACAAAAAAGGAAAAGACGAAAAAATTGCTGTTTTCGATTTTGGGGGTGGAACGCATGACGTTTCCATCTTAGAATTGGGAGATGGTGTTTTTGAAGTTTTGTCAACCGATGGAGATACCCATTTGGGCGGTGATGATGTTGACCAAAAAATTATTGATTGGTTGGCTGAGGAGTTCAATGCTGAAGAAGGTATTGATTTACGCAAAGATCCAATGGCTTTGCAACGTTTGAAAGAAGCGTCTGAAAAAGCGAAGATTGAATTGTCATCGGCGGCCAAAACCGAAATTAATTTACCTTATGTAACTGCCACTGCAAGTGGACCAAAACATTTGGTTCGTAATTTAACCAGGGCTAAATTTGAGCAATTAATTGACGATTTAATTAAAAGAACTATTGAGCCTTGTAAAAAGGCACTTAAAGGTGCAGGTTTAACGACTGGTGATATTGATGAAATTATATTGGTGGGAGGTTCAACGCGTATTCCTGCTGTTGTGGAAGCGGTGGAAAAATTCTTCGGAAAAACACCGTCAAAAGGCGTAAATCCTGATGAGGTTGTTGCCATTGGCGCAGCCATTCAAGGAGGTGTTTTATCGGGTGATGTGAAAGATGTATTGCTTTTGGATGTTACGCCGCTTTCATTGGGTATTGAAACCATGGGAAATGTAATGACCAAATTAATTGAAGCCAATACAACCATTCCAACCAAAAAATCGCAAGTGTTTTCAACGGCAGCCGACAATCAGCCATCTGTAGAAATTCACGTATTACAAGGTGAACGCGCTATGGCAGCCGACAACAAGACAATTGGACGTTTCCATTTGGACGGCATTCCACCGGCACAGAGAGGAACGCCTCAAATTGAAGTAACTTTTGATATTGATGCGAACGGTATTATTCATGTAACAGCCAGCGATAAAGCGACAGGTAAAACCCAAGATATCCGAATTGAAGCTTCTTCCGGCTTAACTGAAGAGGAAATCAAGAAAATGAAAGCCGATGCAGAAGCAAATGCCGATATAGATAAAAAAGCAAAAGAAACAGCTGAAAAAATTAATGCAGCAGATTCAATGATTTTCCAAACAGAAAAACAATTAAAAGAGTTTGGAGAAAAATTATCGGCCGATAAAAAAGGGCCAATTGAAGCTGCGCTTGCTGAATTGAAAAAAGCCCATGAAATTAAAGATCTTACGCAAATTGACGCTGCCATGGAAAAAATTAATGAAGCTTGGAAAGTAGCCAGCGAAGAAATGTACAAAGCAGAGCAAGAAACACAAGGTGCACCAGCTGGTGACACAGGAAACGGACAACCTAAAGGGGAAGGCGACCACGTTGAAGATGTTGACTTTGAAGAAGTGAAAGAAGAGTAAGCTTCTGTTGAAATAAATTAAGAAACGCCTCCAATTTTGGAGGCGTTTTTTGTTCTTAATTAATCAAAAAAGAGAAAAATAAATTAGTTTTCTATAGATTGTAACCAATAGAAAACATCATTATTCTTGGCAAAATATAGGTTTTTGAGTCTGAAATGATATAGGAAGAAAAACTATTTTCATTTTTATATTTGACGTCAAACAAATTTTTGGCATCTATTTTAAAACTCCAGGCACTGTCTTCATTTTTATAAGAAAGTGTTGCGTTTGCCAATTGGTAGGTATTTTTTCGGTTGAAGGTTTTATTTTGATAGTTATAATTTTCATAATCAAAGGAAAAAATAAATCCTTTTAAGAAATCATAATCAACAGTCAAAAAAGGCTCGTTTGTTACAAATTCTGAAGTTTTGTTGCTTGATGTATAATTTCCAATGCTTTGTTTGAATCCAATCTCAACAGTTGGAAATTTATCAAACAAGGTTTTTGTCGATAGGGTGTAACCCATACTGTTGTTTTTGTTGGTTACATAAGATGAATTTATATTTTGCAAATATTTTGACGTTGAAGCATTGGTTTTTAAACCATATTTTAGGTTCTTAATTTTTTTGTCAATACTCAAATTAAAACTCCAACGCTC
>DAIQBF010000156.1:0-7743 GCA_036781305.1 Lutibacter sp. | reverse complement strand
CCCCTGTTACCAGGATGAAAACCTGGCGTCCTAACCCCTAGACGAACGGACCATTATGTTTTTATTGACAATTCTATTTTGTCAATGCGGATGCAAAAATACAACTATTTTTAACACCACAAAATATTTCTTTAAAAAATTAATAAGCTTTTGCAAATAATACTCTTTGGGTTGATTTCTCCCCAGTAAACACGCATTTTCCTGTCTCAATTTTATTATTTACAGGAATACATCTAATGGTTGCTTTCGTTAAATCTTTAATTTTTTCTTCGGTTTCGGGAGTGCCATCCCAATGCGCTGAGATAAATCCGCCTTCAGTATCTAACACGTCTTTAAATTCCTCAAATGAATTCACTTCGGTAATATGTGATTCTCTATAATTTAGCGCTTTTTGATATAAATTTTCTTGAATCTCTTTTAGTGTTTTCTCAACATGTTCAACAACAGTATTTTGAGAGATGTTTTGTTTTTCAAGGATATCTCTGCGCACTATTTCTAATGTCCCATTTTCCAGGTCTTTCGGTCCCATGGCAATTCTTAAAGGAACACCTTTAAGTTCATATTCTGCAAATTTCCAACCCGGTTTGTAGGTAGTTCTGTCGTCATATTTTACTGAGATGCCTTTTTTGCGCAACGCTTTAACGATTTCATTAATTTTAACTGAAATGGCTTCCAATTGCTCATCGGTTTTATGTATAGGGATAATTACAACTTGAATCGGCGCAAGGTTGGGAGGAAGTACCAATCCTAAATCATCAGAATGTGTCATAATTAAAGCGCCAATCAGTCGCGTGGAAACGCCCCAGGATGTTGCCCAAACGTATTCTTGTTTTCCTTCTTTGGAAGTAAATTTCACATCAAATGCTTCTGCGAAATTTTGGCCTAAAAAATGGGAAGTTCCTGCCTGCAAGGCTTTTCCGTCTTGCATTAATCCTTCAATGCAGTAGGTTTCCTCAGCGCCTGCAAATCGCTCACTATCAGTTTTTAATCCCTTTATAACTGGCATGGCCATATACTTTTCGGCAAAATCGGCATATAAGTCCAATATTAGTTCAGCTTCTTTAACGGCTTCATTTTTAGTGGCGTGAGCCGTATGTCCTTCTTGCCATAAAAATTCCGATGTTCGCAAAAATAATCTGGTGCGCATTTCCCAACGCACAACATTCGCCCATTGGTTTATCAATAAAGGTAAATCACGATACGATTGAATCCAACCTTTATACGTACTCCAAATAATTGCCTCACTTGTTGGTCGAACAATTAACTCCTCTTCCAATTTTGCATTTGGGTCAACCATCAATTTTCCAGGCTTATCCGGATCATTTTTTAACCGGTAATGAGTTACGACAGCGCATTCTTTGGCGAATCCTTCTGCATTCTTCTCTTCAGCTTCAAACATGCTTTTAGGGACAAAAAGCGGAAAATAGGCATTTTCGTGACCCGTTTCTTTAAACATTCTGTCCAATTCCGCTTGCATTTTTTCCCAAATTGCATAGCCATAAGGTTTGATAACCATGCAGCCTCTAACCCCAGAGTTTTCAGCCAAATCAGCCTTAACCACAAGCTCATTGTACCACTTGGAATAGTCCGTATCTCTCTTTGTTAAATTCTTGCCCATAATCAAAAGTTTGGCATAAATATTGCGCCTATTTTAATGAAAATTATTAATTTCGACAAAATTAGTTTTTTTTAAATAGTTCAACAATAAAAACCGCAACTGATTATGAAAGCTTCAAAAATAATTAACCAAAAAAACTTACGAATTGGCATTTTAATGTTGCTGGTTGGTGGTTTATATTCTTGCGGTACTTATCAAAGTGCCTACAATGGCGATAATGATGGTATTTATGCTTCAAATAATCCAAATCAAAATGAGGTAATCATTGTTGGAAACCGGTCTAATTTTGATCGAAATTATTTTTCTCAACAACTGGAAGATTTGCAAAATTTAAGACAAGAAGATACTTTTACGGAGATTGATGATTATTATTACGATGACAATGCGGCTCAAAATGACGAATTATACACAAATTATAATGAACCTTGGGGCTATGGTGGCGATGTTGAAATTAATATAAACAGCGGTTATGGCTATATGAGTCCTAATTATTATTGGTACAACCCGTTTTATGATTATTATTATGGATACTATCCATTTTATAACAATTATTACGGGTATGGTTACGGTGGTTATATTGGTTATGGCGGTTTCGGGTATAGCCCATATTATTATGGCGGTTATTACGGCTATAGCCCTTATTATTCGGGTTATCATGGCTATTATGGCGGTTATTACGGAGGGTATGGTTATGGAAATAATTACTATAGAAATAATAGTAATTATGGAAGAAGAAATTCTTACAACACTAATACAAGAAGATACAATGACGCAAATTCTTCAACTTTAAGCAGAAGAAGCGGTACGGAAACCAATAATAACCGAAGAAATGTTAATACCTCCACCAGAAGAGCAACTGATGGCAATGTAAACAGAAATAATAGCGGCAACAGAAATAACGATCGTAATAATTCTATTAATAGGCAACAAACAAGATCGAACAATAACACCATTCAAAGAGGCTCAAATAATGTGATTCGACGATCTTCATCAACCAGAAGAAATTCGTCTTATAATTTTTCGCCGTCTAGTATGAGGTATTATTCAAATGAAAGAGCCTCATCGGTTAACCGAAACGTTAGGGTGAACCCAAACTATTCTGGCAATCAAAATTCAAATACCTCTTCATATAGCCCAAATCCCATTAGAAGGGAAAGTAATACCACTAACGTCGTTAGAAGAGAAAATAATACGAACACGAATGCAAATAATAATACAAGAAGATCTTCCAATGAAAATTCTTCAGTGGGTCGAAGTTCAAACACAACAAGCAGAAGCAGTTCATCGAGATCGTCATCTTCAAATTCAGGTTCTTCAAATTCATCATCAAGAAGCAGTTCAAGAAGAGGGATGATTAACTAATTTTGGTATAAATAATTCTAAAAAGTATGAAAAAATTATATTTAGCCGCAACACTATTATGCTTTGGTTTCATCTTAAATGCACAAACATTAGGGTATAATGATATCGGTGTTTTATTTTCGAAGGAAAATATTAACGGTACCGCACGTTATAATGGTATGAGTGGTGCTTTTGGGGCATTGGGTGGAGATTTATCGGCAATGGACATCAACCCGGCAGGTGCAGCTGTATTTTTGAAAAGTGAATTCTCAATCTCGTTTAACAATAGGAATACCAAAACGATTGCTGATTTTTACGGAAACAAAACACAGTTTGAAAATGATTTCACAAATTTATCTCAAGCTGGTGGTGTATTTGTTTTTAGGGGTTATGGCAACAACTCCGAATGGAGCAATATTGCATTGGGATTTAACTACAGCATTGCCAACGATTTTGAAAATCTTTGGATTGCGGAAGGGAATAGCGGTTATGCTCCTTTGACAGATTTTTATGACCCTTACCCAGCAGTTTATGAAGTTGCTGAAAAACAATATTTTGAGAATTTTACGGATGGAAAAAACGGTAAATATTCTTTTACGTTTGCGGCACAACACAATGATAATTTATATCTAGGGGCGTCCTTAACTACCTATGATATTGAACATTACCAAAGAACATTGAATGAGGAATACAATAACGACGGAGCCGAAAACAGATTAGATTTATCTTCTCGGCAAGAACTGTTAACTTATGGCAACGGTGTTTCTTTTAATTTTGGCGCAATTTTAAAACCAAGCGACGATATACGTCTGGGTTTGGCATATCAATCACCGGTTTGGTACAGCTTGTCTGAAGATTTTGTGGAATATGATGAGGATGTTTATGAGAATGACGCACTAATTGAAACAAACTATTCAGGCCTAAATTCTTTTGATTACAAATTGCGTACACCAAGCAGGTTAACTGGAAGTTTTGCGTATATTTTTGGCAACAACGGACTCGTAAGTATTGATTATGCCTATAAAAATTACAGCAACATTAAATTGAGCAATTCCAATTTTATATCTGAAAATCAATCATTTAATTCCGATTTGGAAAGTGTGGGCGAGTTGCGCATAGGAACTGAATGGCGATTTGATAATTTCTCGATAAGAGGTGGCTATCATTTTGAAAACAGTCCGTATAAGGATGCTATAAATTCCGATAATTTAGAAGGATTCTCGTTGGGCGCAGGCTATAAATTTAGAGGCGGTAAAATTGATTTTGCCTACCAGAAAGCAACCAATACAGCACCATATAATTTTTATCCGCAAAGCAATAATGTAAATTCAGCCGAGTTGGATATTGAGAATTCAAAATTTACGGCAACACTGGTATTGAGTCTTTAAACCAATAATTGTAAAGCAATAAAAACGTCTCGGCTTTGAGGCGTTTTTTTATTTTTAACCAAGTACATGAATTATGTTTTATGTATTTTTGCACAAACTATTAAAAAATGAAAAACATAGCGCTTAACATAGAAAAAACAAATATACCAACGATACTTAAATTTACTTCAAAAGATATTTTAACAAGTGGAAGTCACCAATATAACAACATTGATGAAGCTAAAAACGCACCTTTAGCGCAGCAATTATTTCGTTTGCCGTTTGTGAAACGTGTGTATTTTTCTGTAAATTTTATTGCCCTTGAACGATTTCCAATCGTGGAATGGAGCGATGTGCAAGAGGAGGTGAAAGTGCAAATCGAAAACTACTTAAACAAAGGCGGAGTTTTGGTTTTAGAAGAGAAACCACCGAAAAAAACACCGGTTGAAGTGTATGCCGAATCAACGCCAAATCCTACAGTTTTAAAGTTTATCACCAACATTAAATTGGTGGATAATGATTTGGAATTTAAAAATAAGGAAGAAGTTAAAAATTCGCCCTTAGCCTTGGAGTTATTTAATTTTCCTTTTGTAAATGAAGTATTTATTTCAGAAAATTATGTTTCAATCACTAAAAATGATACGGCTGAATGGAATGAAATAACAATTGAATTAAGAAGTTTTATCAGACAGTATATTGCTGATGGAAAAACAATATTTTTGGAAAATACCGTGCAAAAAAATGTTTCAGAAGTTTATACTCCTGATATAGAACTTGATGATGTTTCCAAGCAAATTGTTGACATTTTAGAGGAATATATTAAACCGGCTGTTGCAGCGGATGGCGGAAATATCCTGTTTCAGTCTTATGTGCAATCTACAAAAACAGTAAATGTAATATTACAGGGAGCTTGTAGCGGTTGTCCTTCCTCAACTATTACCTTAAAAAACGGGATTGAGAATATTTTGAAGCAACTAATTCCAGGGGAAATTAACGACGTTGTGGCAGTTAATTACTAAATTGGTTATGTCAGAAAAAATTACCCCGTACAAAGATTCAAATCTTGGCAAAAAGGAGCAAGTCACTAAAATGTTTGATGCCATTGCTAGGGAATACGATGGTTTAAATCGTGTTATTTCTTTTGGAATTGATGTAAAATGGCGCAATAAAGTCGTTGAAATTGTTGGTAAAACGAATCCTGATTCAATTTTAGACATTGCCACAGGTACAGGAGATTTGGCTATTAATTTGGTCAAAACGAAGGCTTCAAAAATTATTGGTTTTGATATTTCTGAAGGAATGCTTGAGATTGGCCGTAAAAAAATTGAAAAACTTCAGTTAAATAATACCATTGAAATGGTGCTTGGGGATTCAGAAAAAATGCCTTTTGAAGACAATTCATATGATGCCATTACGGTTGCTTTTGGCGTTCGAAATTTTGAAGATTTGGAAAAAGGACTGTCCGAAATTTACAGGGTTTTAAAAACCGGAGGAATTTTTGTGGTTTTGGAAACGTCAATCCCTACAAAAACACCTTTTAAACAAGGGTATAAAATTTACGCCAAATACATTCTTCCTTTTATTGGAAAACTGTTTTCAAAAGACAAAGTTGCCTATCAATATTTGTCGGATTCCGCGGCCTCCTTTCCTTATGGACAAGCTTTCAACAATATTTTGCATAAAATTGGGTTTATAGCTATTGAAAATAAACCGCAAACATTAGGTGTTGCATCAATTTATATTGCAAAAAAATAATATATGAGAAAAGTATTTGTTGTCATTTTTTTGATAATCTTTTCAATAAACAATTTAAAAGCCCAAAAAAGAGATATTGTACAATACAGACAAAATTGGGACAAGCAGCAGGTTTTTTGGGGATATTTTTTAGGATTGAATAAAAAAGACTATAAAATATCTTATAATGACAAAAATCCCAACGCTTTTATTGTTTCCACGCCAAGTATTGGTTTTGAAGTTGGGCTGATCGGCGATTTGCGTTTGCATAAAAATATTAGTTTAAGGTTAGAACCGGGGCTTTCAAGCAATTCAAAAGAATTGGCGTTTACGCATATTGATGGACAGAAAGATAGTATAAGGGAAGTAAATTCGACCTATTTCAGGATTCCTTTATTGCTAAAATTTAATACGAATAGGCTTGATAACATGCGACCCTATGTGATTGGCGGTGTTTCTTACGATTATAATTTTTCCAGCAACCAAGACAATCCCGACGATAATTTTGATGGAGAATTTAGAACAAAAAAAAATAACTTTTCCTATGAAATTGGTATTGGCGTAGATTTATACCTGCCCTACTTTATTTTTTCTCCTTCAATTCGGGGTGTTTTCGCCATTAACGACGAATTGGTTAGGGACAATGCTTCAAATGGCGCAAGTCCATGGACTGGATCGGTTGATTATTTTGGAACAAGAGGTGTTTTTATTAAATTTGCTTTTCATTGAAAAAGAGTACTTAAAGTGCCTAGAGTTTGAAGTGCCTAGAGTTTGGAGTGCCTAAAGTAAAGGGTTGAAAGTTTTTTGTTGTAATCGTCAATTATTTATTACTTCGCTTAAATTCACTTAACAAAATTGCGGTGGCGGTTGCTACATTTAAACTTTCTGTTTGCTTTAACGCACCAAATCTTGGTATTGAAATGGTATTGGTTATTAATTTTAAAATGGAATCACGAATGCCATTCGCTTCATTTCCCATCACCAAAACTGCATTTCGGGGCAAGTTGCTTTTATACACATTTTCACCCTCCATTATCGCAGCATATTTGGGCAAATTGGATTGCAGTAAATATTGAGCCAATTCAGTATAAATTATCGATACCCTGGCCAATGATCCCATGGAAGATTGCACCACTTTTTGATTAAAACAATCAACAGTATTGGTTGAGCAAACCAATTGATCCACGCCGAACCAATCGCACAATCGAATAATGGCACCTAAATTCCCGGGGTCATTAATATCATCCAAAGCCACAATTAATCCCGATTTTAGGGGAGGTGCAGTCGAGGGAATCTTAAAAAGTGCCAAAACATTGTTTGGTGTCACCAGCGAACTTATTTTTTTTAATTCATTTTCAGAAATTTCAGTAACTTTCCCCATATTTTTATAGCGGGTATTGTCAACGCAAAATAGCTGCTCCAATTCGAAAGTTGAGTTTAAAAATTCAGCGACAATTTTAGTGCCTTCGGCAACAAATAAATGATGCGCGATTCGGTACTTTTTTTGATTTAGGCTCGTTATTGTTTTTAATTGATTCTTACTTAAATCCATTAATTTATATATAAAAAATAGTAATTTGTTAAACCATTGAAAAGTTATACTTTTGAAACAAATTTAAACGCTTATTTATTGAAAACCAATTTTATAATATTATTAATTTTCACAGGTATAATTTTTGGTTT
>DAIQBF010000155.1:6323-7843 GCA_036781305.1 Lutibacter sp. | reverse complement strand
ACTTTTTTCCGGAGAGGTATCACCGTCACAATCGTTGTCTAAACCATCAGATATTTCTAAACTATCTGACAGTCCATCATCGTCAGAATCATCATCAATATAACCTCTTTCTAAGGTAATATTAGAATATTTAACCCTGCCTGGAGCTTTTCTTTTTAAAATATCTTCGCCTTCTCCTGAACCAACGGTTCTTTCGCCTTCTCTAATTCCTTTATTGATAGCGACAGGAACAATTAATTTTACGCAATTTCCATTGTTTAATTCTTTCGACATATTGGCAATAAAAGCATTCAAGGCGTTGCCTGCGTCCGCTTTAGATAAATTGGCGTCTTTGGCGATAGCATCAACCAATTCTCCTTTATTCATTTGGATTTCATCGCCATCTCCTTGTGGATTTTGTGAATTATCAACTCTATTTACCAGTTCATCAGCCAAGGCTTTTCCGGCTTTAAATTTCGCTGCTTTTTTGGCAGCAATTTTAATTGTTGCCCCAGTTTGAGGATTTCTTCCTGTTCTTTCAGTGCCTGAAACATTAGGGGAACCAATTAATTGCACAGATACCCCCTTTTTTAAAGAAATCAATAAATTGGTTGTTAGGGCATTTAAGGCCATTCCGGCATCCGCCTTAGACAATCCGGCATCTTTAGCGATGGCGTCAACCAACGCTCCTTTATCCATACTTTTTTCCGGAGAGGTATCACCGTCACAATCGTTGTCTAAACCATCAGATATTACTAAACTTTCTGACTCTTTGTTCGTTGAGATTTGTGAATAACCAATAGTTATTAGACTCGTAAAAAAAATAAAAAAAATTGCTTTTTTCATATCATTTTGTTTGTAGTTAGTATTTCAATAAAGAGGCTAAAAAAAATTAATACGTTAGAATCAAGGGGTTTATAATGTGATATTTGTTACAATGTACAAAAAAATATATAAGATTTACATTTAAAACATCAATTATTTAAAGAAAAATCGGCTTTTCGAAGTTTTTAGCTTAATTTTTCACATCCAATGCATCACGAAGGGCATTGCCAATCAACATAAAAGCCATCACCAATCCCATAATGGCCAAACCGGGAATTATCGCCAGATAGGCTTTTCCCAAAATAATGTAACTGTAATGGTCCTTAATCATAGCGCCCCAAGAAGGTGTGGGAGGTTGCGCGCCAATTCCCAAAAAGCTCAAACCGCTTTCCATCAAAATGGCCCCGGCAAAGTTGGCCGCCGAAATCACAATCACAGGTGCCATAATATTAGGCAAAATATGTTTAAAAATGATTCTGAAGTTTGAGAAGCCCAATGCTTTTGCGGCTTCCACATATTGCATTTCCTTTGCGCTGATGAGCTGTCCGCGCACAACCCGGGCAACTTCAACCCACATGGTTAAACCAACCGCAATAAATACTTGCCAAAACCCCTTTCCCAAAGCCAAGGTGATGGCAATGACCAAAAGCAGTGTGGGAATGGACCAGGTAATGTTGATCAACCACATTATAAAACTATCGATTATTCCTCCAAAA
>DAIQBF010000155.1:0-6313 GCA_036781305.1 Lutibacter sp. | reverse complement strand
GCCACATAATAAACGCATCAATTTTTTTTTTTAAATAACCCGCAATGGCGCCGATGGAAAGTCTGATAACCAAGGAAATGAAAACGGCAATAAAACCAATGGAGAATGAGATTCTTGTGCCAATTAACATCCTGCTCAGCAAATCTCTTCCGTACTTATCGGTTCCCAAATAGAATTTTTTTGTTTTAATGAAGGTTGAAAGATCCTTTCCCTGAAACTTTGAAAGCGGAAATGTTTTTGTTAAACTGGCAGCGCTGTTTTCGGTATAGGAATTAATTATCAAATCACTTGCGGAAATATGGTAATTTAAAATCGGAATTTCAGTAAGCGGATTTTTTTTTCCGAATAAAACAACATTAAAGAATGATTGCTTTATGGTTTTTTCTGAAGGAATGGTCAACATTAACACTTCAAAACCAGGTTTTTTTGAATGTATTTCCAAATGCATCTGGTTGGCATTGCTGCTGTTGTCGGGCGCTAAAACGTAAGCGAATATTGCTGTTGAGGCACATAAAACCACAAACCAAAAAGCAAACACTCCAGCAGTATTTTTTTTAAACTTCTGGAGTGCCAGCGCTGATAATGAATTTGCTTTAGTTTTCAATAGTTATTGCTTTACTGGGGTAAAGTTACACTATTTTAAAATTAATTTTTAACCAATTGGCCCTGTGGTTTTATTTTTAATTCGTTAAGCACATTTAATGCTTCATTAACATAAATATCCTTTTTCAAATTGGCATGCCAAGCTTCGCGTTTTTCAGCCAAATCTTTATCGGCTTCCAACAGGGGCTTTTCATATAATGGGGAAGTATAGGTTAAATTGGAGGTGTATTCGCCAATTTCTTTGAATTTTAGAGATTCATTTTTATGGCTTTCCAAATCTTTTTTATAATCTTCTAAATTTAAATACACCAAACTTTCATCCTGAGTACTTTTCAGCCACTTTGCATTCTCGTCAATTAATTTGAAATATTTATTGTTTTCAATTCGTTTTTTGCTGTTGTTGATTGTCAAATCATAATTTTCGTAATTGTTCCAAAGTTTATAATTTACCGGGGCAACTTTGTCAAATTTCAACGCGTTTTTCATGTCGCGCTCGCCAATTTCCAGATAAGTGTATCTGTTAGGCAATATAATGTCGGAATGCACGCCTTCCATTTGCGTTGAGCCTCCATTAATTCTGTAGAATTTTTGAATGGTGATTTTTAGCGCGCCTAAATCTTCATTTAAATTATGATATTTATTTAAGTCCAAAACACTTTGAACCGTTCCTTTTCCAAAGGTTTGTTTTCCGCCTATAATGATGGCTCTATGGTAATCTTGCATCGCCGCGGCAAAAATTTCTGAGGCGGATGCCGACAGTTCGTTCACCAAAACCACCAATGGACCGTTCCACTGGATTTTAGGATCTGTGTCATTTTTAACCTCGGGTTTTCTGTCTCGATATTTTACTTGGACAACGGGGCCTTTGCTGATAAACAATCCGCTAATTTCTATGGCAGTTTGAAGGGAACCACCACCATTATTTCTTAAATCCAGCAAAATTCCTTCAACGTTTTCTTTTTTTAGGCGTTCAATTTCCTGGGCCATGTCTGTGGCGGAGTTCCTGAAGTTTTTTTCGTCAAAATCAATATAAAATTTGGGTAAATCAATCACCCCGAAAGTTCGTCCGTCTTTTTTTATGATACTCGATTTCACAAATGTCTCATCTAGTTCAACAATGTCCCTGATAATGGAAATGACTTTAATGGTGCCGTCTATTTTTTTGACGGTCAGTCTTACTTCAGTGCCCTTTTTGCCTTTGATAAATTCAATCGCATGGTCTAAACGCATGCCCACAATATCTAAAGGTTCTCCGTTTCCTTGCGCCACTTTTAAAATGAAATCTCCCACTTCCAACTCACCCGATTTCCAAGCAGGGCCGCCAGAGATCAATTCGTCAACCCTGGTATAATCATTTTTCTTTTGAAGCCGTGCCCCAATGCCTTCCAATTTGCCGGCCATGGAAATATCAAACTGTTTTTTTATGCTTGGGTCAAAATAGGTGGTGTGCGGATCAAATGTTTCGGCGATGCAATTCACATAAGTTGTGAACCAATCCGAATAAGTCAGCTCATCAATTCTTTCATGCAAATCGTTCATGCTGCTTAGTGTGGCTTCACGCGCTTCAATTTCAAGTTTTTCTATTGGCTTTTTAACGTAAGTGCTGTCCGCCTTGTATTTGTCATCCTCATCGTTTATTTTGTCATAGAAACGGGTAAGTGCATTATATTTTAATTGTTTGTTCCAAAGATTTACCAACTCATTTTTAGTTTTGGAATAGGGGGTGTTTTCAGCATCTATGTTCAATGTTTCACCAGTAATTTCAAAATTAAATGGGTTCGCCAAAATTTCTTTGTAATAGGTTTTGGATTCTTCGGTGCGTTGCACAAAACGATCATAAACCAAAAAGAAAAAAGTTAAATCCTCATTGTTGATCTGGTCATCAACTTGGGTTTTATAAGCTGAAAATTCATCAATGTCCGATTGCAGAAAATACCTCTTGGAGGGATCTAATCTTTCCAAAAATTCATCATAAACTTTTACGGAAAATGCATCATCAATTTGTTGGGGTTCATAATGCCCCTGTATCAACACATATTTTAAAATAGTTAATAAAACCTTATCTTTCGGGTCGTCGTTTGCAAGTGTCCTAAAGCTTGTCAGCAAGCTTAAAACAAAGAACAAAGGCAGTAAAAATTTGAATTTTCTAATCATCATCTGTCGAATCAATATTTGTTATGTATGTTTTTATGCAGCCACTAAAATAGTGCCATTTTTTTAGCTAGACGTCTAAATTAATCTTTTTTTAAAGAATTATCTGAAGATTTCAAACACTTTATCACTTTTTTAACGAATAACCCAAAAATGTCAAAGCCATGTTTTGCATAATTTTTCGGGCAATGTTCTTTTTGGCTAACGCAATAATACCGAAATAATAGTTTAATTTTACTTTACAAAATGTTAAATTTTAATTTATTGTAAGCAAATAAAATAGCCTAAATTTGTTGCTTAATTTGAATATGATGAATAAAAGACCTTTGATTTTAGTCACCAATGATGATGGAATTACGGCACCTGGAATTAGAATCTTAATTTCTGTAATGAACGAGATTGGCGAGGTGGTGGTCATTGCGCCCGACAGCCCGCAAAGCGGTATGGGACATGCGATTACCATTAATGAAACTTTGTATTGTGATGAAATAAAAATTGATGACGGGCCGCAAAAAGAGTATCAATCGTCCGGAACACCGGCCGATTGCGTCAAGTTGGCCGTCAGTGAAATTTTAGACAGGAGACCGGATTTATGTGTTTCAGGCATAAATCATGGATCAAATTCCTCCATTAATGTCATTTATTCCGGCACTATGAGCGCCGCTGTGGAAGCCGGCGTGGAAGGGATTCCGGCCATTGGATTCTCATTGCTCGATTATTCTTGGAATGCCAATTTTGAACCTTTAAAAGCCTATATCAAAAAAATTGCCTTGAATGTTTTGGAAAACGGATTGCCCGATGGCGTTGTGCTCAATGTTAACTTTCCTAAAAGCGAAATCTTTAAAGGTATTAAAATTAGCCGTCAGGCGCGCGCAAATTGGGTGGAGGAATTTGACAAACGAACCAATCCGCAAGGAAAAACCTATTATTGGCTTACCGGGAAATTTGTGAATATTGATAAAGGCGAAGATACCGATGAGTGGGCGCTGGCAAATAATTACGTGTCCGTTGTTCCGGTTCAGTTCGATTTAACAGCGCATCATTTTTTACAGAAATTAAACAGCTGGAATTTGTGATTTTAGCTTGAGAATTCTTATATTTATGTTATGATAAAGGAAATGCTTATAGGTTTTTTGGTTGCTTTAGTGGCAACTTCTTTTGGTTGTTTTTTGTTTATTGAATTCTTTTCCAACGTTGATTTTTACCAAAGTTTGGAACTTATAAAAAAAGGCAATCTAGAAGGCAAAGTTTTGGTATTGGGCGCTATTGCAAACTTTTTTGTATTTTTCGTATTTCTGAAAAAGAAACAGATTTATAGGGCCAGAGGCGTTTTAATGGAAACTTTTTTAATTGCATTTATCGTTTTATTGTTAACATTATTTTCTAAGTAAACACAAAATGAAGTATTACATTATCGCCGGCGAGGCTTCGGGAGATTTGCATGGCTCCAATTTAATGAAAGCATTGATGGAAAAAGATCTAGCTGCTGAAATTAAATTTTGGGGAGGCGATTTAATGCAGCAAGTCGGCGGCACTTTGGTAAAACATTACCGCGAATTGGCATTTATGGGTTTTGCTGAAGTTTTATTGAATTTAAGTGAAATTTTTAAGAATATAAATCTGTGCAAAAGAGATCTTTTAAGTTTTAAACCCGATGTGTTAATCTTGATAGATTATCCCGGTTTTAATATGCGAATTGCTGAATTTGCCAAAAAAGAAGGAATAAAAGTCCATTATTACATTTCGCCCCAAATTTGGGCATGGAAAGAAAATCGCATTAAAATTATCAAACGCGATGTGGATGAAATGTATGTGATTTTGCCATTTGAAAAGGATTTCTACGAGAAAAAACACAATTTCCCCGTTCATTTTGTCGGACATCCTTTAATTGATGCTATTTCCCACAGAAAACAAGTTGATGAAAATACGTTTAGGGAAGCACATCAATTGTCCAAAAAACCAATTGTTGCCATATTGCCGGGAAGCAGAAAGCAGGAAATTAAAAAAATGCTTTCGGTCATGTTAAATATCGTCGATAAATTCCCCGATTTTCAATTTGTGATCGCCGGTGCGCCCGGTCAGGATTTTGAGTTTTACCAACAGTTTATCACCAAAGACAATGTGAAATTCGTTCCCAACAAAACATACGATTTGTTGTCGGTTTCCTATGCGGCCATCGTAACTTCCGGTACGGCAACTTTGGAAACGGCCTTGTTTAAAATTCCGCAAATTGTTTGCTATAAAACCAGCAAGGTATCTTACCAAATTGGCAAGCGTTTGGTGAAATTGAAATTTATTTCACTGGTAAACCTTATTATGGACAAAGAAGTGGTGAAAGAATTGATTCAGGACGATTTTAACGAAAAAAATTTGGAGAAGGAACTTCATAAAATTATTGACGGCTACCAACGCGCCTTAATGTTTATGGATTATTACGATTTAGAGAAAAAACTTGGCGGCAAAGGCGCTTCCAATAAAGTGGCAGCGTTGATAATTAATAATGAAGAGAACAAATTAAATTGATAAAGTCACAAACCAACTGACAACTTTTTTCAAAAAAACTGCCATTTTTGAATTCTCGTTATTCAGTCCGGGTTCTCAGGAAAAACATCAAAAAATTCTGTTCCCCAATTTCTGATCTTTTTACATCCTTTTCCATCAAAAAACTTGTCCATTAGCAAAAAACGAGTACTTTTGTTGCTCGTTGTTCATACCAAAAAATGCTAGAGTTCCTAATCACCTCAAAAACCCGCATCCGCATCCTGGTAAAGTTTTTCATAAACGCTGCCAACATAGGCCATTTACGCGGTCTGGCCGAGGAGATGAACGAATCCACCAATGCCGTCCGTAAAGAATTAAACAACCTTTCCGAAGCCGGTTATCTGGAAAAAGAAGCGATACAAAACCGCATTTCCTACAAAGCCAACACCAAACACCCTTTATTTGCCACCCTTCAAAAAATTGTGCACCAGCATTTGGGACTCGATGCCATTGTGGTGATGATATTGGAGCGCATGGGAGAAGTAAAAAAGATTGTGGTGATTGGCGATTATGCCAATGGAAAAGATTCAGGAACCATTGAGGTGGTGGTCGTGGGTGATGCCCTAAATACGGAATACATCGACCAGTTGGCGGGTAAAATTGAAGGGGAAATCAATAGAAAAGTACAATTTTTAATCACCCAGGAATATAAGGGGAAAGGATTGACGATATATGAAGAAAATAATAAAATTAAAAGTTAGATATTAAATATTAAAAGTTCGAAGACGGAAGTCCGAAGACCGAAGACCGAAGACCGGAAGACCGAAGTCCGAAGACGGAAGACCGAAGACCGAAGTTAAAAGTAATAAAATAAGTTCACCACAATTAATTCCCCTCTCGAGAAGCCTGTCCCGCTTTTTCAGCGGGAGGGTTAGGGGTGTGTAAAAAACATGAAATTATTTGAAAATCTCTGCTAGAGCTAGTGTTGGGAAGCTGGAAGACCGAAGACCGGAAGACCGAAGTCCGAAGTCCGAAGACGGAAGACCGAAGTCGGAACCGCAATTAATTCCCCTCTCGA
>DAIQBF010000154.1:0-7965 GCA_036781305.1 Lutibacter sp. | reverse complement strand
ATTTTTAAAGGCGGTTCGCTTTTGCCAGTTAAATATTCACTTATTCTTGAGGTGCTAACAAGTAACAATTCCGATAACTGTTTTTGATTTAAACCACGTTCATACATACGTAATTTAATAACCTCAACAAGTGATGGTGTTTGTACAGGTTCGTTTATTTCCTCAAAGTCGGCTACCAAATCAGAAAGTAAATCTAACTCAATAAAGTTTTTATTGTTTGTAGAAGTATCATTATCAACAACTTCTAAAAGTTCCTCTATACGGTCGCAAACAGCTTTATACTCTTTTTGTGTTTTAATAGTTCTCATAAATCTAAATGTTTGAACAATCTATTTTATCATACCCGCCTGCTGGACGGACAGGATCGGCGTGTGTGCCTATAAATCTAATGTAAACCTTTTTTGAAGCAAAAATAATAATGGCCACTAGCCTGTAATCATTTCCTTTAATATTAAATACATAACGATTATTACCTACGTAATCTATACTGTTAAAGGTCTGTTTAATATCATTAAGGTTTTCCCATTCGCTCCTCCTGGTCTTAAAGTACCAATCTCGTAAAGCAACATCAGAATTTGAATGTTTTTTTATAAATTCCTTTATCCTTAAAAATGTTACAATACGCATAGTTATAACTTCAATTAATTTAATGCAAAGATAATACTATATTTTTAATAACAAAATTATATTTTGTTTTATGTAATATTAATTATATTCATTAAAGTTAACATCTAAAAATTCAGCTCATTAACCTCTGAAAGAATGCAGTTAATTTCGCTGTAAGTCAAAATTATTGAACAACGACTAAAACAATAATCCAATTTCATTCTTTTATATATACTATTTCTCCAATAAGTGATAAAAGTCATTGAATTTATGCATTTTAAAAATTACTTTTATGCCATAGATTCATTACCTACTTTGTTTAAGTAATGTTTTTGATTTTTTTAGTTAGTAGTAAAAAAAGAAGGGACTGCCTGAAAAGGCAGTCTTTTTTCATTTGTAAATATCCCCGCCAAATTAATTCCCATTCAAACCTTATTTCTTCTTTTACATTATTAAAACCGATTTTTTATAATATTCTGAAATTAGGGTATCTATAATAGTGAAAAGCATATTTCTTATAAAATATTGATTTAAATCGCATTTTTTTTGACAAAAAATTGAATATCTTTATGATTTTTACAACTTGTTTTAAACATAAATAATATTAACCCAAATACTTATGGCTTTGAAAGTAAAAGTAAATGAATCTCACGAATTTGAATTTAAAAATTCAGACCTAGAAAAATTAGATTTATTAAAACGCACAGCTTCGAAATTTCATATCATTGAAAAGAACAAATCTTTTGCTGTTAAACTCGAAAAATCTGATTTTAAAAATAGAGAATACCTTGTAATCGTTAATTCGAATAGCTACAATGTTAAAATATCCAATGGCATAGACCAACTCATTAAAGAAATGGGATTCACCATTGGTTCTTCCATCAAAGCAAACAGCATAAAAGCACCAATGCCCGGTATTATTTTAAGTGTAAATGTTGAAGAAAACCAAGAAGTAAAAGAAGGAGAAACCTTATTGATCTTAGAAGCCATGAAAATGGAAAATGCCATTATTGCTCCGAAAGACGGCGTTATTAAGTCAATTTTAATTAAAAGCGGAGAAACTGTAGATAAAGGCGAACTCATGATTGAAATGGCATAAATCTCCTTAACCCAATTAAATATTAAACTGTCCAAACTCATAAAAAATACCCAAAAATGAAAAAAATATTGATCGCAAATAGAGGCGAAATTGCCATTAGAGTCATGAAAACCGCTCGAAAAATGGGGATTAAAACGGTGGCTGTTTATTCAGAAGCCGACAGAAACGCACCTCATGTCAGATTTGCAGATGAGGCGGTTTGCATAGGTCCTGCACCTTCAAACAAATCATATCTTTTAGGGGATAAAATTATTGAAGAAGCCAAAAAACTACAAGTTGACGCCATTCATCCCGGTTATGGATTTTTAAGTGAAAATGCCGATTTTGCTGAAAAGGTGGAACAAAATAATATGATATTTATTGGGCCAAAATCAAACTCCATCAGAATTATGGGCAGTAAACTGGCCGCAAAAGACGCTGTCAAAAATTATAACATTCCCATGGTTCCTGGAGTTGACAGAGCCGTAACCGACCCAATTGAAGCTGCAGAAATAGCAAAGGAAATCGGCTTTCCAATTCTTATCAAAGCCTCGGCAGGTGGCGGTGGCAAAGGAATGCGCATCGTAGAAAATGAAAATGATGTTGAACAACAAATGAATCGCGCCATCAGTGAAGCGACCTCCGCATTTGGAGACGGCTCGGTGTTTATCGAAAAATATATTACTTCCCCAAGACACATTGAAATTCAAATAATTGCAGACAGCCATGGAAATGTTTTACATCTTTTTGAAAGAGAATGCAGTATCCAAAGACGTCATCAAAAAGTTATTGAAGAAGCACCTTCCTCAATTTTAACACCTGAATTAAGAGCTAAAATGGGAGATGCCGCCATTAAAGTGGCAAAATCCTGTGATTATTTAGGGGCAGGAACTGTAGAATTTTTAGTGGATGAGCACTTAAATTTCTATTTTCTGGAAATGAATACACGCCTGCAAGTTGAACATCCGGTTACTGAGTTAATTGCTGGGGTTGATTTGGTTGAATTGCAAATTAAAATTGCGCGAGGCGAAGCCATTCCATTTAAACAGGAAGAACTAAAAATTAATGGTCATGCAATGGAATTAAGGGTTTATGCGGAAGACCCTATGAACGACTTTTTGCCAAGTGTCGGCAATTTAAGCACTTATAAAATTCCTGTTGGAAAAGGCATAAGGGTTGATGATGGTTTTGAAGAAGGAATGGACATTCCAATTTACTATGACCCTATGCTGTCTAAATTGATAACTTACGGAAAAACGCGCGAAGAAGCTATTCAATTAATGATTGAAGCCATCGGCAACTATAAAATTGAAGGTGTTTTCACCACCTTGCCATTTGGAAAATTTGTTTTCGAACATGAAGCTTTTAGAACCGGCAAATTCGACACGCATTTTGTTAAAAATTATTACACGCCAAAACTGCTGCAGGCAGGATTGGATGAGGAAGCAAAAATTGCGGCTTTGGTAGGTTTAAAAATTTATTTGGAAGATCAAAAAAAATTAAGAATTCCAATTTCTAACTAATTACTCTATTCAATATTATGGAAGCAAAAATTGAAAAATTAGCCAAAAGTGTTGCCTTGGCGCATTTAGGAGGCGGTGAAAAAAGAATTGAAAAGCAACATGCAAATAAAAAATTGACCGCAAGAGAACGCGTAAATTATTTATTGGATGAAGGATCTTTTGAAGAAATAGGCATTCTGGTAACTCACAGAACAACCGACTTTGGAATGGAAGAAGAACTCTATTTTGGAGATGGTGTTGTAACAGGTTATGGAACAATCAATGATAGATTGGTGTATGTTTTTGCGCAGGACTTTACCGTTTTTGGAGGCGCACTTTCCGAAACCCACGCTGAAAAAATCTGTAAAATTATGGATCAGGCCGTGAAAGTTGGCGCACCAATTATTGGCTTAAACGACTCTGGCGGCGCTAGAATTCAGGAAGGCGTGAGGTCTTTGGGTGGCTATGCCGATATATTTTTTAGAAATGTTCAGGCATCAGGGGTTGTGCCGCAACTTTCGGCAATTATGGGACCTTGTGCCGGCGGTGCCGTTTATTCCCCGGCCATGACCGACTTTACTTTAATGGTTGAAAATACCAGTTATATGTTTGTAACTGGTCCAAGTGTTGTAAAAACGGTGACCAATGAAGAAGTTACCGCCGAAGAATTAGGTGGCGCGAGCACGCATTCAACCAAATCAGGCGTAACGCATATCACTTCCGCAAATGACATTCAGTGTTTAGAAGATATCAAAACATTGTTAAGCTACATTCCCCAAAACAACAGGGAAACTACTAAAAAATCACCTTTTGAATTGGGAGATGAAATAAGGGAATCTCTTGAAAATATTATTCCGGCAAACAGAAATCAGCCATACGACATGCACCATGTGATTCAAGGTCTTATAGACGGCGATTCATTCTTTGAAATTCACAAGGACTTTGCGGCGAATATTATTGTGGGATTTGCACGAATTGCAGGCAGAAGTATTGGTATTGTTGCAAATCAACCGATAATTTTAGCGGGATGTTTAGACGTGAATAGCTCTATAAAAGGAGCTCGTTTTACCCGTTTTTGCGATTGTTTTAATATTCCATTATTGGTACTGGTTGATGTTCCCGGATTTTTACCCGGAACCGACCAAGAATGGAACGGCATTATTATGAACGGCGCCAAATTATTATATGCCTTAAGTGACGCCACCGTTCCAAGGGTAACAGTTATTACGCGTAAAGCCTATGGTGGCGCTTATGATGTTATGAACTCCAAACATATTGGAGCAGACATGAATTTTGCCTGGCCAACTGCCGAAATTGCGGTAATGGGCGCAAAAGGAGCGGCGGAAATTATTTTCAAAAATGAAATTAAAAGTGCTGACAATCCCGAAATGAAATTGAAAGAAAAAGAAGCTGAATATGCCGACAAATTTGCCGATCCGTTTGGGGCCGCAAAACGAGGTTTTATCGATGAGGTGATTTATCCAAAAGACACGCGAAGAAAACTAATTAAAGCCTTTCAGATGCTTGAAGGCAAGGTAGTTAACAGGCCAAACAGAAAGCATGGAAATATTCCTTTATAAGGAATTCACAGCATTAAAAAATCCCGAGAATATTCGGGATTTTTTTGTAAGTATCAATTTAACGGTACGTCCAAACCTGAAGAGTCAGCACAGTTTTAAATGTTTCAGTGTTTAATTTGTTCTTTTGGTTAAACGACTCTTTAAGAAAGCCATCACTAAATTTGTGGCTTTTTTATATTATTTCAGCCGACAATCCTCTGGTTAGAAGTTGAGTGCAACGAGGTTTTAATTCGTCATATTCTCCTGTTTTAACTGCGCATTTTCCTTTATAATGAACCAACAAAGCACATTGCTCCGCTTGTTCTGCGGTATGGTCACAGACTTCAATTAAAGCGTCAATTACAAAATCAAAAGTATTGACATCATCATTAAACAAGATAATCTCATGTAAATTGACTTCTTTTTCCAAAACATCAACTTCTTCCTGTATTTTTCTTTTTGTGCTCATACCGCAAAATTAATCATTATTTTACATACTTCAAAGAAACCCAGTTGTTTCGTTCAATTTGTTTATCAAGTTTCAATCCGTATTTTGAAACTTCCGCATCAATAAAAGGGATGTCCTCTTTATAAAACCCGCTAAGTAAAATTACGCCATTTTTGTTGAGACAACTTGCGTAAACGCTCATGTCATTCAACAAAATATTTCTGTTGATATTGGCAATAATCACCTCATATTTTTTATTTTTCAACAATGAGGCATCGCCTTCATAAACGGCAATGTGCTTGCAATTATTTCGCTCCACATTCTCCAAAGAATTTTGGTAGCACCAATTGTCTATGTCAATTGCATCAATTGGATTTGCCCCTTTCATTTCGGCAAAAATTGCCAAAATTCCGGTTCCGCATCCCATATCCAACACTTTTTTATTGGTAACATCCAGCTCCAATAAATGCTGAACCATCATATGCGTAGTTTCATGATGTCCGGTTCCAAAACTCATTTTTGGTTCAATAACGATATCGTATTTTAAGTTTGGATTCTCATGAAATGGCGCCCTGATGCTTACCAAACCATCGACCTGAATGGGGTTAAAGTTTTTTTCCCATTCACTATTCCAGTTGGTTTGTTCAATCTCCTGCATTTCATAAGAAATCTGAAACTCCCCCGAATTCAATACATAAATATCATTTAATAGATGTTCATTCCAATCTGTTTTCTGAATGAAAGCTTCCACCCCATTTTCATTTTCCACAAAACTTTCAAAACCCACTTCACCCAATTCGGCAATTAATATTTCGGTTGCCGGTTCTTTCGGGATCACTTTGAAGGTGTACGATATATAAATATTATCCATTAAATTGCGTCAATTATTGCTTTAAAGTCCTCTAAATTCAATGCTGCACCGCCAATTAAACCACCATCAACATCGGGTTTTGAGAAAATTTCCTGTGCATTGGAAGGTTTTACGCTTCCGCCGTATAAAATGGAAACCTCAGCAGCCACATTTTCGCCATATTTGTCAGCAACAATTTTTCTGATAAAAGCGTGCATTTCCTGCGCTTGTTCGGGAGATGCCGTTTCTCCGGTTCCAATTGCCCAAACTGGCTCATAAGCCAAAATGATGTTTTTCCAGGCGCCTGCCTCTAAATGAAACAAGGCATTTTTAATCTGGCTTTCAACAACTTTAAATTGGTTTCCCGCTTTTCTATCTTCTAAAACTTCTCCAAAACAAAAAATGATTTCCATTTTATTTGCCAAAGCAGCATCAACCTTCTTTGCCAAAAGCGCGTCGGTTTCCCCAAAATATTCTCTTCGTTCCGAATGTCCTAAAATAACAATATGCACCCCCACGGATTTCAACATAGTTGCTGAAATTTCACCTGTAAAAGCACCATTTTTTGCAAAATGCATATTCTGTGCTGCCACTTCCACTTTTGTTCCCTTGGCTTTGCTCTCCACTTTTTGCAAATTTACAAATGCAGGCGCAACAATAACTCTTGTGTTTTTAAGCGCTTGTTTTTTAATGCTTTTCGCTATTTTTTTGACCAACGATTTAGATTCATCCAAATCATTATTCATTTTCCAGTTTCCGGCTACTATTTTTGCTCTCATATTTTTATCTTTTGTTCCGTTTTATCGACAAATTTAATCATTATTAAATTTCTTAAAAAAATTCGATTCATTATTGTGCGAATTCGTTTTCGTATTCACTAATTTATTTCAACCTTATTTTTGGATCCAACAATCCGTAACTAATATCAACCAAAATATTGATCATGATAAACATCGTGGCAATTACCAAAACGCTGCCCATTATTATAGGTAAATCCAATGTGTTTAAGGCATTTACAATTTCTTTTCCCAATCCGTTCCAGTTAAAAATATATTCAACAAAAACCGCACCCGCCAACATGGAGGCGAACCATCCAGAAACCGCAGTAACAACCGGATTTAAGGAGTTTTTTAATGCATGTATTTTTATGATTTTATAGGTTGAAAGTCCTTTTGCGCGCGCTGTTCTAATATAATCCTGACTCAAAACTTCCAGCAACGAATTCCGCATTAGTTGAATAACCACTGCCAATGGCCTGATTCCCAGAACGATTGCCGGCAATATTAAATTTTTCCACTGAATATAAATATTTTCGCCAAAATCATCAACTTCATACAAACTGCCTGTCATATTTAGATTGGTGTACTTGTGCAAAACAAATCCGAAAAACCAAGCAAATAAAATGGAAGAAAAAAATGATGGAACGCTCATTCCCAAAGTGCTCAATATTGAAATAATCCGATCGAAAAATGTGTCTTTATACAATGCGGAAAGAATTCCGAAAAAAACACCCGTAATAATGGCAATTACAATGGCCGAAATCGCTAGAACTGCCGTATTTGGCAATGTTTCCGCAATCACCTCCGTTACATTTTTATCGTTCTTTTGAAAGGATTTTCGCAGATAAGGAAACTTTAAGACAACAATTTTATCCCCAACAGAAAACAGTTTTACAAAAGAAAATTTTTCAGCAGACAAATAGGTGTAATTTTTTGGGTTTGAACTGTGAATTGAAATAGGCGACAAATCGTTTAAATAATACAAATATTGGGTGGTTAAAGGCTGGTCAAATCCGTATTTAACGCGAATATTTTGAAGTTGCTCTACGTCCTCCCGCTGATCCAGCATCATTCTTGCAGGATCGCCGGGCAACACATTAAAAAGAAAAAATATGACGGTAATTACACCAAACAGGGTGAAAA
>DAIQBF010000153.1:2968-7979 GCA_036781305.1 Lutibacter sp. | reverse complement strand
AAATGAAGCGGATTGCGAACACCTTATTACCTGCTAAACATTCTGTTTAGTTGAGGTTATTCTTATGGAAACGGATTAGAAGAGGGCAAAGGCAAAAAGTAAATACCACCTTTTCGGTGGTTTTTACTGTGCGGAATTGGAAGCTGTATGAAGTGGAGTGAAACGAAATGAAATACTGCTGGAGATGTGGGATATTATTCTTCACAAAGTATTAAAGTTGGATTAAGTAAAATCCGATTTAAGTATAAATTATATACAACTGGTTGAAGGTAGTTTTATATTAGTATTTTATTGTTGTCAAATTCTTTATCAAAAATTTCAGCTACACTATTACTAATGACTTCGAATTTACCAACATCTAGAATTGGGTTCTCCATAGAGTTATAAATTTCTGTATAGAATTTAAGTTTATAGTCTGTTGTTCTTTTTCTTAAATCGTTTGTCATTATTAAACTATCAATATTCAATAGCCAATTACTGATTAGATTTAAAAAGCCTAGAAAGGAGTCAAGTTTTACTGAAACTTTTTTTTCATTAAATCTACTTGATTTATGTACAATATTGTGTCTTAACTTAATTATTTGAAATATCATTTTTATATCTACATCTTTTATATTTAGAATATCCAAATCATAAATTATCCTGTAGAGTGAATTTACTTTAGGTAAATTGTGGTATATTATATTATTAAGAATGTTGACTGTCAATTTTTTTGGACCATCAATTACATCTTGTGGAGTTAAATTTTTTTCAAATCGATATTCTTTAATAAATTTCATAGACTTTTCGTCATCTTTTTCAATTATCTCTATTAGAATATTTTGGAGGTAATTTTCCATAATTGAAATAATGTTGACCGTAAAATAATTATATAAATTATTTCCACTTTCAAATATTTTCAAATGGTCGAATATTTTAACTGCTTCTGAATTTAATTCTGACTTTTGGTCTTTAAATATTGAAGAATTTACATATTCGTACAATGATATGCTCTTTGCGGTGTCATAAATGTCTTGGAAGTCATTAATTACAAATTGAATTGATTTACTTTTCTTCATTTTCTGTAAACTAAATTTGAAATCAGATTTTAGATTTGCTGCGTTAAGTTATTGAACTCAGGTCGGGTTGTTTCGATTACTTGTCGAAAAACGATGAGACAAACCCCTGAAACATTAACAAGCTATGAGCCCGAAACAAAATGTAAATCAGTCCACCGATTAAAAGAGGAAGAATTACTGTTAATGTTAGTCGGCAATGTCGGTTTAATGTCGTCATTAAAATTGGGGTTACCAGTAGTTTTATTATTCATAAAGTGCTTTTACTGATTCGGAAGTGTCATAATATTCAGTTTCATTTCCTAAAACCGATTTCGATTTAATATTTTTTGTTGTGTAATTAGCAACACTACTTCCATAAATTCCAGGTTTTGCTTTTATAATAAATCTTAACATTAATATGTCTAATTCCTTGAGCTTTTCAATTTCTGAATTAGTGAAAGAATAAAGAGCAATACTTTTACCGTCTACTTCGTCACGAGTTCCTTTGTCAGTACAAGTTATTATTGAACCGTCTTCTAAAAACACAGAAACATTTCCGCCAATATAGTTCCAATTGTCATTTGAATAGATGCCAAGTTTTAAATATCCACCATTTTCATTTTTAGCAATTTGAACATCTAAATTTCCGATACCGGCTTCAAGTGAGCATTCAAAAGTCCATTGCTCTGTTGCAGAAAATGATTTATTTCCTATATATATATTATTTTGGCTAACACAGTTTAATGAAAATAAAATGATTGCAATTTGAATAAGTTGTTTTTTCATAATTTAGGTTTTAGATTATTTTTTGAATAAAATTTACTGAGATTATTATGATTAAAGAAACAAAGCCAGCAAAAAATGTGGAAACTTGCCAAATAAATAAATTCCAAGTTTTTTCTCCAAGTTCTTTAGTCAGACTGCGAAGTATTTCAATATTCATATTTTCTTCAAATTCTCTTTTTCGTACAATTTGAGCTGTAATTTTGAAATCTTCCAATCTATTAATTATTAATAGCAATCCCACTAAACACGAGATTAGTAATAAAGGACAATCTATCCAAATTAATATTTTTTGAAAAGTGTTAAATGAGTTAGTATTATTTATAAAGTTCATTAAATACCCTAAAGACCCAACAGACAAACCAATTATTAAATTATTTGCGAAACCAAGTTGTGTTATTCTGATATTTTGCCAACGTGTATAGCTTGCATTTTTTTCATTTTCCATTATATTTTCTCTTTTAAAATTTTCATCACAAAAAATTGCAGGTAATGAATATGCATATTATTTGTGTGACGTAAAATGGGGAGATTTTTCCGCCGTAGCAATATTATTATTGAATGTTTGTCGGTTTGTATTTAGTTTTAATTTAAACATAAATTATTAACGGCTTAGCGATGGTGCTTATTCCGCTGTTTCTTCATTTGTTAGAATATATTTTTTATAATAGACCATATACTGTTTCCAAATTCTACTTTCAATATCTAACAGTTTTTCTTTTAAATCTTTCACGTCTTCTTCTTCAAAGTCTTCGAGTACACGAATTAAAAAATTGCTAGCAAGAGGTAAACAACAAAATGCAGGAATAAGACCTGCAAAATGATTATTATTTTCATTATACCAATACAATCCGTTATGCATTGGATTAAAACTTTTTGCCAAATGATATTTAGCTATAACTTGCCATTGTCCGTGAACGACTCCAGAAGTTCTCTTATATAGAAAATAGTATTGATTGTCTTTACCCCAAACTTCTTCTGCCATTTGGTCTATCCTCAAATCAAAAATATCTCCTCGTTCGGTTGCAACACTTATTTCTCTAACACCAGCATCTTTGATAGCATCAGCCACCATTTTTTCAGCTTCTTTTTTCATTTTATCGTCAACTGCCTGTTCCGCAATTTTTTGACCAAAAAACTTCTCTCGTCCAGAAGTAAAATCCCTGAATCGTTTGTGAAGTTCTACATCTTGACGCTTATAAAGCCAACTACCAACAATGAAAGATTCCAACGTAGTTCTAAATACTATTTCAGCAATCTCTCCTTTATGCGATTTAACTAAATCAACTACGTCAAATGTCAGATTGCAAATTCGAGCTATGAAACCCATATTAACTTCTGCGATAAACTTTGGATAAATGGAAAGCAAATTAATTTCTTTGAATTCTAAATACAATTGTTTTAGTTCATCAGTTAATTTGTCAACATTCATTTCTTTAAAGTGGTCTTCTTCCATTTTTGTATCGTCTGGTTTAGGTATTAATGGTGAACGTAGATAATTATTTAGCCAAATAGATTCACATAACTCCAAATCTAAATATTCTGACTGTCCAATTGATGGTGGAAATAGCGACATTACTCTTGAAACGTTTATTGGGTTCAAAATTTCATCTATTCCATTCCAATTGAAAATTCGGAATGGGTCTTCTTGACCGAGGTGTTTGTATTGAACCATTAAATATTTGCATAAAATTGAATTGTTCGAGCGACCGTCTAAAATTTCTCGATATCCTAAAAAAACAGGTTTAATGTCTGGTTTTAATTCGTATTCAATTTTAAAATCAAATAGTTTAGAGTAAAATCCAAGTATTTGTTCAAAACCCTTTTTAAAAGATGTTTTAAATATTACATCAAGTAATTTCTTGTCTTCTTTTATCAACTTTACTGTATGAGTAAGATTGAAGTGAAATTTTCGCTCTAAATCATAATTTTTATTTACATAATTTGCAATTTCCGCAAAGTCTTTTTTGACAGTTTGGTAGTCAAATTCATTGAGCGCAATTGATATGTGAAGTACTTCTGGAAGTCTGTCAGACCAAGAAAATGGAACAATCATTCCAGGATAAGGGTCAAATACTTTTTGGAATTCAGTACGTGTTTGCCGTATTCGACTTCTTTTCTTTTTAGCTGACATTTTATTTACTGCTGATTTTTTTGCATTGTGGCTAACGGTTTGCAGCTACACGCAGGTGGAAATTTTTAGCACTGAACTTCATTAAAAGTACAAAAATTTGATTTAGCACTTCACTTTAATAGAAGCACGAAAAACCCACTTGCATGAAGGTGCTGTTATGCCTTCGCCATTTATATTTTCGTTTCTAGGTTCATTACTTTTATTTTTTCTATTAGAATTTGAAGTTGTTGTTTTCCTTCACTCTCTGTTACTAGGTCTATAAGTTTTGCAGTTTCACGTGCAATTAAATTTTTTGAACTACTACCAAGCTGTTCAGTTACTGCTTTCTCTACGTCAGAATATTCTTGGAAAGAAGCTCTCATTGTAGTTTCAAAGTCATTACCAAAAACACAATACTTGTCGGAAATTGACCAATTATCTATTCCTATTATATCTTCTAATTCGTTGTCAGCAATACCAATTGCCTTTAATACGTCTTTTCGTTTTACTCCTTTTGCATCATCTTGTTTCCCGTCATTGTCAAAACAAAAAAAGGTTGGGATTTTATAAAGTGTAAATAGTCTCCACCATTTAGCAAGACTACCTTTACCACCAACACCTAGAATCTCAACACCATATTCTGTAGGGTCAAATCCAAGTCTCTCGAAATAAATAGGCAAAGCTAATTCTTCAGTCAGACCTTCCACAAGAACAATTTTGTTTGCGAAAAATCCTGATAATATGTGTGCAGTTGAATTGTTGGCGTAAAATGGAATTATTGTGTATTCTTTTGTTTTAGCGGCATTAGAGCCTGTTTTAAGGCAAAAGTCACAAAGAGATTTAGCATCATTGCTTACAGTGTATGTTGTTTCTTCATCTTTACGAACTAAATTAATTCCTTCAAGATAGTTTAAGTCAACAAAATAAGGACTATGGGTAGTTACTACAATTTGCAAACCGTCTTCTGCCATTTGGAACATTTTTTTCGCTAACCATTTTTGTGCTAATGGGTGTAGGTGTGATTCTGGCTCATCAAGAACAAAAATAAGTCCTTGTCCTAAAAATGATTTTGCGTAGG
>DAIQBF010000153.1:956-2958 GCA_036781305.1 Lutibacter sp. | reverse complement strand
AAGTTCTGAAGTAGTTACTTGGGTCGTATGCAGAAAAGTCAAAAGCCAAAGCGTGGGTCATATTTGAAATAAAGGAGTCTGCAATAGTTGACATATTTGTGTTGAATGTTTTGAATTCTTCAACTTCTAAAAATGTGGTTTTTATATTTTCAAAAAATCCTTTTAATATCTCAACACGCTTTTCATCTTCAATAAGTTTGTCGTGAAACGCTTTTGTTACTTTGGAAAGCAAAGTATATTTTGATGAGTAGCTTAATTGAAAATTGAGATTTTGTTCAGAATTAACAACAATACACAAAAGCTCATCTCTAAGCTCTCCTTTTACATATTGGTTTTCAGCTCCGTCAGCTGATTGAATACCAACAAAGTCATTGTCTTTTCCTTTGTTTGAACGAAATTTAAATCCATTACAAGAAGTCTTATTTCCGTAATTATAGGTTAATGTCCCTACCAAACCTGAAACACCTGCTTCAATAATTACTTGATTTTTGGTATCACGATTATAATGGTCGTAATCTTCAAGTTTTTTGAACTTTGGATGAAACTCACCAAACATTAATTCAATTGCACGGATAATATTTGATTTACCTGCGTTGTTTTCACCAATTAAAATTACTGGTTTTTTTTCAGGAAAATTGATTACAATTTGGTCGCAAATTGAACGATACCCTTCTATTGTTATTTGTGTTAGTCTTGGCATTATATTGTTGACTTGTGTCGTTTTTTATGGTGAGGCATAACTTGATTTATCCATAATAAAATAGCAAATTATCAATAATATTTTCCTGAAAAACAATATTGTATTCATATTTTATTTGGATTGTCAGCAATTATTGTGAATGACTAAATTAAGCAAAATAAGTTTACGGTGACAGCAATTTAATGTTTAAACTTTAACAGTTATTATTTCATCTATCCTGGTGGTAAATGATTTAGATAATTTTTCCTGTTTCATTTTCCATTGTCTGCCTAAAGATTGATTGGCAAACTTGATTTTATTCTTTCCGTAACTTTTATTAAGTTTATCAACCACGGACATTAATGGTTGGTGTCTGGGATTTGAAGTGTTAAAAAATGACAATTGTGTTTCGTTGTTTGGTGTTAAACCCATTACTATAACTCCTGCTTTTTTGTAATTATACCCTTCTTTAAAAATGGCTTTTAACCCTATCTGGGCATAATGATTTAATTCTATAGTTGAGTTGGTGGGGAAATCGGTATTGATAATTATGTTTCTTGAATATTGTGGCTGGTCTTTTCTGGAATAATTAGATTGTACAAAAACCATAACCATATTACAATGGCTTTTCTGTTTTCTTAATTTTTCTGAACAGGATGCCGTGAATGTGGCAACACGTTCTGAAATATCTTCAATCTTTGTCATAGACTTTTCAAATGATCGTGTGGTAGCAATCATTTTTTTATTTTTTGGACTTTCTAAATCTAGCGTGGATTTGCCTTCTAACTCCTTTTTTAACCTCAACCCTACTACTGCCATTTCTTTTCTAACCCATTCATCGGGCAATTGCGTAAACTGATAGGCATTAAAAATATTCTGTCCCTGTAATCGTTTTGTGTGTTTCCTTCCAATACCCCATACATCTTCAATTTTAGTCCATTTTAGGGCTTTAATTCTCTTTTCTTCATCATCTATTACATAAACGCTTTTGGTTCTTTCAGGGAATTTCTTGGCAATTTTATTGGCAACTTTGGCCAAGGCTTTGGTAGGCGCAAAACCGACACTTACCGGAATACCGGTATTTTTTGTGACCGTTTTCTGAATTTTTAAACCATATTCATCCAGATTAAAGAGTTCAAAACCTTTAAATTTCAGAAAAGCTTCATCGATGCTATAAACTTCTATATCTGATGTGAAAGTTGCCAGGATATTCATCACTCTGCTGCTCATATCTCCATACAACGCATAATTGGATGAAAAGACAAATACGTTATTCTCTTCAAAAAGCTTTTTAAATTCGAATGCAGGGGCTCCCATTGGAAT
>DAIQBF010000153.1:0-946 GCA_036781305.1 Lutibacter sp. | reverse complement strand
ATCGCTGATGTCGCCATACAATGTGTAATTAGAGCTAAAAACAGCCACATTGTTCTTTTTAATGATGTCCCTTGCCATAAATGCAGGCGTGGCCATCTCAATGCCTAATGCTTTGGCTTCATTAGAACGTGCAATGACACAACCATCATTGTTAGAAAGTATCACAACAGGCTTTCCAATTAAATGCGGTTCAAATACTCTTTGGCAAGAGGCATAAAAATTATTGCTATCTATAAGTGCAAACATTAATGTGATTTTATACTAAACACCACAATTCCCCAAATCATTAATTCGTTTTCTTCTGTTACTTTGATTGGTTTATAATCCTCGTTTTCCGCAACCAGCCAAACAACATTTCCTTCAATTTTAATTCTTTTCACCGTAAATTCTCCATCGATTTGACAAATGGCAATTTTACCATCTTGTGGATCCAGACTCTTGTCAATAACCAGTAAATCGCCATCAAAAATACCGGCATCTTTCATAGAATGGCCTTTAACTTTGGCAAAAAAGGTACTGTCTTTGTGCTTGATGAGGTGTTTGTTTAAATCAATAGATAATTCAATAAAATCATCGGCCGGCGAGGGAAATCCTGCGCTGATTCCGACATCACCAAAGGGAAGTTCTAATTTAGTTGAATAGTCCGGAGCATAAAACTCCAGTATTTTTGTAGTGTGTAAACTTCTTAATTTCATAATGGAACAAAATTAAGTAAGTAATGATTCAGATTTTAATAAATATAAAAAAATAGTTGTTAACGAAATGAAGTGCTATTTAAACAAACAGGCAATTTGGAACCTAATTTACTACTTGAAGAAATGGACTACATACAGAATAATTTTGCGACTTTACTTTTGGTAAAACTGTTTCAATAAATTTACTAAATTTGCCAACTTAGATTTAATAGAAAAATGAAAGTGAAAATGAAAAAATTTATTCCACACAA
>DAIQBF010000152.1:0-7993 GCA_036781305.1 Lutibacter sp. | reverse complement strand
GTCCTCACTTACATTTTGAAATTAGGGATTCCTCTACTGAAAAAACAATAAACCCTTTTCTCTTTGGCATAGAAATAAAAGATTCCAAACGTCCGACAATTACCGGTTTGGTTGGCTATTCTTTGGATACCGATTCTCAAATTAATCAGGTCAATACTCCATTGCAGCTTTCCTTCAAAAAATTAAGCAATGGCGATTTGCTTGCCGATAAAATTAATGCTTCCGGAAAAATCGGTTTTGGCGTAAATGCCTACGATCAATTGGATAATGCAGCAAATCAGAATGGATTGTACAGTTTGGAACTTTTGGTGAATGGAGAGAAATTTCATGAATTTAGGGTGAGTGTGCTCGCTTTTACAGAAGATAAATATATTAATTTACTTATTGACTATGAGCGATTTGTAAAAATGGGACAACGAATTCAAAAATGTTTTGTGGAACCTTCAAATAAATTAAGTGTGTATTCCCCTTCCGTAAATAACGGTTATATAACTATTGAAGACAAAAAATCATACAATGTAGAGATTATTGCAAAAGATTTTAATGGCAATACACAAAAAATATCCATTCCCGTGACCGGAAAAAACGACACTATTTTAGTTCGAAAAACAGAAACTGTAACCCCCTATAAAATTAATTGTACCGAATTTAATCAGTTTAGCAAAGATGGCGTTACGGTAGCTTTTCCGAAAAATACCTTTTACAATGATTTGTGGCTGGATTTTGACGTTGCAGAATCTATTGCCGAAGTTCACGAACCAACTGTCCCTATTCGTAACAATTATACCATTACTTTCGATGTCTCTAAATATTCTGACATAGAAAAGCAACAATTATATATCGCTTCCATTAACAAAAAAGGCAGAACGAACTATGAATCAACCGTTAAAAAAGATTCAACATTTTACGCTTCAACCAAAAGATTGGGAAAATTCACATTGCTTTACGATCGAGAAGCACCTACCATCCAGTTGCATAATTTTAAAGACAATCAATGGATAAGCGATCACAAAAAATTGCAGGTTAAGATTTTCGATTATAAATCTGGCATAAATACCTACAGAGCAGAAATAAACGGAGAATGGATTTTAATGGAATATGATGTGGCAACCGGGTTGTTAACTTACGATTTTAACGATAAAACTTTTTCTGATTCCAAGCATGAACTGAAGGTTGTGGTCACGGATAATGTTGGAAATTCAAACACACTTACAGCAACTTTTTTCAGAAAAATATAAAAGTCTATGCTAAAAACAGCTACGCTAACCCTGTGTTTTTTATTGGCATCAATACTTATAACTGCCCAAACGGCAACTGTTAAAGGTGTTTTAAAAACCGACAAAAAAGCACCCATTGAAGGCGTTGCAATTACCTTTTTAAATGCTGGAACCACTTCTGATGAAAATGGGGAATATATTTTGAAAATACCTGCAAATACCGAGATTACGATTAAATTTAGCCATATTTCTTTTATCACTTTGAATAAAATTGTGAAGTTACCGAAAAATAAGGCACTTCTGTTTTCACCCATTTTAGAAGCTAAAACTGAAATCATTAATGAAGTAAATATAAAAGACACCAAAAAAGATGCACAAGGTTTTATTATGGTAAATCCGAGCGATGTTGCTAAAATCCCAGGAGCAAATCAAGGTGTTGAAAATATTTTAATGACCTTGCCTGGCGTAAATAACAACAACGAATTGAGTACCCAATACAATGTGCGTGGCGGAAATTTCGATGAAAATTTGGTGTATGTGAATGGTATAGAAGTATATCGTCCGTTTTTGGTGCGATCCGGACAACAGGAAGGTTTGAGTTTTGTAAACAGTGCGATGGTGCAAAATGTAAATTTTTCAGCTGGCGGCTTTCAGGCAAAATATGGCGACAAACTTTCTTCGGTTTTAGACATTACTTACAGAACGCCAACAGAATTGGCAACTGCCATAAATGCAAGTTTTTTGGGCGGAAGCGTAACGGTGGAAGGCCTTATGCTTCAAAATAAATTAAGCGCTTTGGTGGGTGTACGGTATCGAGATAACAGCTTGTTTATCAACAGTAAAGATATCGAAACAACTTCAAACCCAAATTTTACGGATGCCCAAACATTTTTGTCATATTCTGTTAATCCCAAATTAAAAATCGATTTCCTGGGAAATTTTTCAATCAACAATTACAATTTTACGCCGCAATCACGCAGAACAAAATTTGGGACCATCAGTAATCCACAGGAATTAATTGTTTATTATGAAGGCCAAGAGAAAGATAAATTTAAAACGGTATTTGGCGCTTTAAAAGGAAGTTATTTGGTAAATGAAAATTTAAATTTCAGTTTAACAACCTCAAGTTATCATACCATTGAAGAAGAATATTATGATATTTTGGCCAGTTATAATTTGGGGCAAGTTAATAATGATTTTGGTTCCGACAATTTTGGAGAAGTTGCATTTTCTGAAGGAATTGGTTCGCAATTAAGTCACGCCCGCAACGACTTAGATGCTTTAATAACCAATATTGAAATAAATGGCACTTATAAAAAGAACAGCCATCAAATAGATTTTGGCATTAAATACCAAAATGAAGACACTAAAGACCGGATTAATGAATGGGAAGTTATAGATTCCTTAGGATTTAGCGTTCGACCTCCAAATTTTACCTCAAATAACCAGCCTTACGAACCTTTTACAGGTGAACTGCTTCCTTTTCAAAATATTAAGGCAAAAAATCATACTAAAATAGACCGATTGGTTTGGTTTGCACAATACAGCAAAAATGTTTTTTGGAACCATCATAAAATCTGGTACAATGTTGGTTTGCGTTCCCATAATTGGAGCGTGAATGATCAAATTTCTGAAAAAGTAAACAAAACAAGCTACAGTTTGCGCGGCCAATTTGCCATAAAACCAGATTGGGAGAAAGACATGCTTTTCAGAATTTCAGGAGGAATGTACAACCAACCGCCATTTTACAAAGAGCTTAGAGGCCAAACAGGAACTGTAATTCCGACAGTTGACACGCAAAAATCAATACAAATAGTTTTAGGAAACGATTACAGTTTTAAACTTTGGGAACGGCCTTTTAAATTGGTTTCTGAAGTTTATTACAAGCATTTAACCGATGTAAATACTTATACGGTTGACAATGTAAAAGTGCGATACAGCGCTGATAATAATGCAGTTGCTTATGCAACGGGAATCGATTTAAGATTGAATGGTGAATTTGTTCCCGGCACTGAAAGCTGGGTAAGCATCGGATTTTTAAAAACGGAAGAGAATAAAAATAACCAAGGTTATATTCCGCGTCCGACCGACCAGCGTTTTAAATTTGGCATGTTGTTTCAGGATTATGTGCCCAACATCCCAAACATTAAAATGTATTTAAATTTGGTTTTTAATACCGGTGTACCTGGCGGTTCTCCCTCCTATTCAAATCCGTACCTCTATCAACACCGATTGAATGCTTACAAAAGAGCTGATATCGGTATTTCCTACGTTTTTACCGATGCTAAAAACCATTACCAAAGCGGCTGGTTGCGTGATTTTAAAGAACTATCTGTTGGTTTTGAGATTTTCAATATGTTCGATGTTCAAAACGCCATCACCAACACTTGGGTACGCGATGTGTATTCCAAACAATTTTATGGCATCCCAAATTATATGACCCAACGCGTGCTGAATATCAAGATGGATGTGAAATTTTGATTGCTGTTTATTTGTTGAATCGTTTAACTGTTAAAAATTTTCAGTTTCAAGTTTCACAATTCATCTAAAATACAAATAATCCGAAATTCTAATAATCTAATCTAAAATCTGACTTGCGTGTTCTTTCGTTTTGACCTTTGAAATCACATCTTCAATAATGCCATTTTCATCAATCACGAAAGTAATTCTGTGAATTCCGTCAAATTCACGTCCCATAAATTTCTTTGGTCCCCAAACGCCGAAAGCATTGATTACTTTTTTGTCCTCATCTGCCAATAACTGAAAAGGCAATTTATATTTTTCTTTAAAATTTTGCTGGCGTTTTGCCGAATCTGCGCTTACGCCTAAAACTTCATATCCTTTCGCTAAAAAAGTATGGTAATTGTCCCGCAAATTACAAGCTTCCATGGTGCAGCCCGGCGTACTTGCTTTCGGATAAAAGAACAGGACTAACTTTTTCCCTTTATAATCAGTAAGTTTTATGGTATTTTCTTGTTGATCAAGCGCTTCAAAATTTGGTGCGGCATCGCCGATTTTCAATGTTGTCATTTTTATTAGTTGTTGGTTTTTAGTTGTTAGTTGAAAATTAAAATCTGAAATAAAATAATATAAAGCTAAAACTTTTAAAAAATAACTCAAAAAACTTTTAACTTTACAACTTTACAACTTTCTAACTAAAAAAATATGACCAAAGCCGAAAAAGTTCAATTTGTAATTGACACCCTCGAAAAAATATATCCGAATCCACAAATTCCGCTGCACCATAAAGATCCTTATACCCTATTAATTGCTGTCTTGTTATCGGCACAAAGCACTGATGTTGGCGTCAATAAAATCACCCCAAAATTATTTGCCAAAGCCAACAATCCTTATGATATGGTAAAACTTTCGGTGGAAGAAATTCGGGAAATTATAAAACCGGCTGGGTTATCGCCTATGAAATCGAAGGGAATTTACGGCTTGTCGAAAATATTGATTGAAAAGCATGGCGGACAAGTGCCTCAAAATTTTAAAGACTTGGAGGAATTGCCTTCAGTTGGGCATAAAACAGCGAGCGTGGTGATGTGTCAATCTTTTGGAATTCCCGCCTTTCCTGTTGATACGCATATTCACAGGCTAATGTATCGGTGGAATTTATCCAACGGGAAAAATGTGGTGCAAACCGAAAAAGATGCCAAAAGATTATTTCCTGAAGCATTATGGAATAAACTTCATTTACAGATTATATATTATGGCAGGGAATATTCTCCTGCAAGAAACTGGAATTTAGAAAAGGACCTCATCACAAAAACAATTGGCAGAAAAATATTTTTAAAAAAAAACCCACTTTAGGTTATAAAGTGGGTTTCCAAAGAACATTAATTCAAATGTAATTCAATATGGTTGTTTTTGTTGGTTTTAACTATTCTCAATTGCCTTGAATAGTCGATTAAATATTGAATTATTTCGGGTCTTGGTTGCTCCATCATTGGAGACTTTTGTGAGTAAAGTTTCATCATAAATAGTTGGTTTATACTACCTAAACGATAAAATTTTACTTTTATTATATTTATTATATTCTTTTTTAATTTACTAAAATAATATTGTGTTTTTCTATCAATTTTCTCAAATTAATTAAAGCGTAACGCATTCTGCCCAAAGCTGTATTGATGCTCACATCAGTATTTTCGGCAATTTCCTTAAAACTCATGTCTTTATACATGCGCATTATTAACACTTCTTTTTGGTCTTCGGGTAATTCTTTAATAAGTTTTTGAACATCCTCTAAAATCTGATTTTTAATAATCTGATTTTCAATAGATAACATCTCATCGCTAAGCACATCAAAAATATCAAAATCATCTGTGTTGTTAAATTTAGGCAATCTTTTATTTCGTCTGAAATGGTCGATAATTAAGTTATGCGAAATACGCATTACCCAAGGCAAAAATTTACCTTCTTCACTATAAGCACCTCTTTTTAAGGTGTTTATAACTTTAATAAAGGTGTCTTGAAAAATATCTTCGGCGACATCTCTATTTAAAACTTTAGACAGTATAAAACTAAAAATCCGTTGTTTATGACGAATTATTAAAATCTCTAACGATTTTTCATGTCCATTGATGTAATTGTTGACCAGAACGCTGTCAAGAATAGTTTTACTTTCCATAACTTAAATACATTATAGGGGTTGGTTAAAGGTGTATTTATCTAATTTTACAAAAAGTAATGTTGCAGAATAGGCGTTTTTTTTATGAATTATTTAACAAATATGTACATTATTTTTTAGAAACACAAATTTTTTTTGCATAAAATTAAAATTAAACACCTTATCCAAAATTGGAATTGTAATATTCCAATTTTTATTGAATGCAAAACCAGCTTTGCCTTCATTTTAAAATTTTGTAAGTACCTTTGCAAATATTCAGTTTTTAAGGAAAATGACTCACAATATCGCAGCACTAAGTCCGAAAGAAAATATCCTCATTAAAGGAGCAAAACTTCATAATTTAAAAAATATCGATGTTGCCATTCCAAGAAATAAATTGGTGGTTATCACCGGACTTTCGGGTTCAGGGAAATCGAGTTTGGCATTTGACACCTTATTTGCAGAAGGACAACGCCGATATGTAGAAAGTTTATCGTCTTATGCACGTCAGTTTTTAGGAAGGCTTAACAAACCAAATGTAGATTATATCAAAGGTATTTCGCCCGCCATCGCTATTGAACAAAAAGTAAATTCAACCAATCCGCGTTCAACTGTTGGCACTTCAACAGAAATTTACGACTATTTGAAACTGCTGTTTGCAAGAATCGGAAAAACCTATTCTCCCATATCGGGAAATGAAGTAAAAAAACAGACAGTTGCCGATGTTATCAATTACATTAAAACTTTAGATATAAATACGAAAGTATTGCTTTTGTCCCCTGTTCATATTCCAGAAGAAAGGAGTTTGTTGCAAACTTTAAAGATATTGGCACAACAAGGGTATTCCAGAATAAAATACAAAGGTGACGTTATTAGAATTGAAGAAGCTGGTACTGAAATTGAACGCGATTTTCATTTGGTGATCGACAGAATTGTGGTTCAGGACAATGAGGATTTTTATAACCGTTTGGGCGATGCTGTCCAAACCGCTTTTTTTGAAGGAAAAGGAGAATGTATTATTGAAGATGTGAAAGCCAAAAAGCAAATAACCTTTAACAATAGATTTGAACTGGACGGCATTCAATTTTTGGAGCCAAACACGCATTTATTTAGCTTTAATAATCCATATGGCGCCTGCCCTGCTTGCGATGGTTTTGGAAATGTGATTGGAATTGACGATGATTTGGTGATTCCAAACACTTCCTTGTCCATTTATGAAAATGCGATTTTACCATGGAAAACAGATTCGTTTGCCCAATACAAAAACGACCTGATTGACAACGCCAGTAAATTCGACATTCCCATTCACAAACCTTGGTTTCAACTTTCAGAAAATCAAAAACAACTTATTTGGAATGGAAATAACTCATTTAGGGGCATCCATGATTTTTTCAAACATTTAGAAGAAAAAAGTTATAAAATTCAATATCGTGTAATGCTTTCCCGTTATCGCGGAAAAACTAAATGTGCCGCTTGTAATGGGAAACGACTAAGGCCAGAAACCAACAACATTAAAATAGACCACAAAAATATTAGTGAATTGGTCGATTTGCCTTTGAATGAATTGGCTGATTTTTTCAAAAACCTACAACTCAATGTTTACGATCGGCAAATTGGCAAACGCTTGCTGGTAGAAATCAACAACAGACTGCAATTTTTAAATGATGTGGGCTTAAGTTATTTAACCTTAAACAGAACTTCCACAACCTTGTCCGGCGGGGAAAGTCAGCGCATCAACCTGGCTACTTCTCTTGGAAGCAGTTTGGTGGGTTCTATGTATATTTTAGATGAGCCAAGCATTGGATTGCACCCAAAAGATACGGAACGGCTTATAAAAGTATTGAAGGATTTGCGCAATTTGGGCAATACTGTTATAGTGGTTGAACACGATGAAGATATTATGAAAGCGGCCGATTATATTATTGATATTGGCCCAGAAGCCGGAACTTTAGGCGGCGAGATTGTGGCTGAAGGAAATTATTCTGAAATTTTAAAATCCGAATCGCTGACTGCAAAATATTTAAATCATCAGCTAAAGATTGAAGTGCCAAAAGTCAGAAGGAAATCTCATAAAAGCATTGAAGTAATCGGTGCCCGAGAACACAATTTAAAAAATATCAACGTCACTTTTCCTTTAAACTGTTTAACGGTGGTTACCGGAGTTTCC
>DAIQBF010000151.1:0-8010 GCA_036781305.1 Lutibacter sp. | reverse complement strand
TATCTGTTTTTACCAAATATAAGTCATAAGCAGAAAAAAACCTACTGAAAAATTAATCATAGTCACGAGCGGGACGTTCGCGCTAGCGTTGAGATTTTTTGAAGCACTTCGGTCTTCGGTCTTCCGTCTTCCGACTTCGGTCTTCCATCTTCCGACTTCGGTCTTCCGACTTCGGACTTCGGACTTCGGTCTTCGGTCTTCGGTCTTCCGTCTTCCGTCTTCCGACTTCGGTCTTCCGACTTCCCCTTGTTTGAAAAACCATTGTAATTATTAGAATTTAGCCATTTTTTTCTAAATTATTTATTTTAGCAATAAATTCCTCCGGAACCAAGATTTTCTGATTGGTTTTATAATCAAAAACAATAACTTCATGGGTTTTGATTGCCACCAGTTTTTTGGTATTTTCACTATAATAAAAAGACTTTAATACAATTCTGTCCTCCTTTATTTCCTCCGTTTTTGTGCCGATATGGATGGTATCCGGATACACCAGCGGCGCAATATATTTAACCGATTGAAAACCTAAAATTGGCGCATAATTCAATTTTTTTGGTGATGATAAAAATGTCTCAGACTCCAGCGCAACAAAATAATCTATTCGTGCAACTTCACCCCAAGCCACATAAACTACATTATTGACATGCTGATAGGCATCCATATCTCCCCATCTCACTTTTACCACCGTTTTTACCTTAAAATCTTTTAGTAATTCATTCATCTGTTTTCATTTTATTTTTTATCGGTAACAGCTGCTGTTCGCCATTAATCATTCTTTTACGTGTCAAAATTTGCAATGCTCGATTCATTTTTTAAATAGTTCTTTAAATAAACCTCTCGCAATCAATAATTTCATAATTTCATTGGTGCCGGCATAAATTCGCGCCACGCGATTGTCGGCATACATCCTGGCAATTGGATAATCCCACATATATCCATAACCACCAAACAGTTGCAGGCATTCATCCACAACGATTCCGCACATATCTGTTGCTGAATATTTAATCATAGAAGCGCTCTCAGCCGATAGTTCATGGGTTTTCATCAATTCAATACAACGATCTAAAAAAGCTTGATGTATTTGCATTTGGGTGGCGCATTCAGCGAGTTTAAATTGCGTATTTTGAAATCCAGCTATTGGGACATTAAAAGCGGTTCTTTCAGAAGTATAAGCAATGGTCGCTTCAATGGCACCTTCAGCACTTGCCACGCCAGCTATTCCTACGGTTAATCTTTCCCGTGCCAATTCGGTCATCATAATTTTAAAACCCTGTTTTTCGGCTCCCAGCCTGTTTTCTTTCGGAACTTTAACATTGTCAAAAAACAATTCGCAGGTATCTTGTGATTTCATTCCTATTTTTTTGAAGGGAATTCCTTTTTCAAATCCTTTCATAGAAGTTTCTACAATAAGCAAGGTAATGCCTTCTTCTTTTGTTCCCGGATTTGTTTTTACGGCAATGATGGCCATATCACACATAAAACCATTGGTAATAAAGGTTTTTTGACCATTTACCAAATAGTGATCGCCTTTATCCACGGCGGTTGTTCGCAAAGCCTGCAAATCGCTTCCGCAATTGGGTTCGGTCATTCCAATAGCTGTGATGATGTCGCCTTTTGCCATTTGCGGTAAATATTTTTTCTTCTGATTTTCTGTTCCGTATTTTAAAATATAAGGCGCAACAATATCAGAATGCAAGGAAAAACCCGGTCCGCTAATTCCTTTTTTAGCAAATTCTTCAATCAGCAGTGCATTAAAAGTAAAGTCCAAACCGGCACCGCCGTATTCTTCGGGCATATCCATACATAACAACCCCAGTTCCCCTGCGCGTTTCCAAATATCACGACTTACCATACCATCTGTTTCCCATTTGTCAACATGGTCAATAATTTCATTTTTTATGAAATCCTGGATCATTCCTTGCATCATTTTATGCTCTTCTGATGCGTAAATTTTTCTTTCTATTAGAATATTTTGTAGCATTTTATTTATTTTTTATAATTCCTGTTAATTTTTGTAGAACACCCTGTTATTGCCCGCCTCCTGAATTCGGGTTTTTAAGCTTTCCGGCAATTTAAATCGCTCCCCATATTTTAGGGCCAATTTTTCGCTATACAACCCAAACTCATTTGCGCCAATATAATCTATATACGACATTACGCCTCCAGTATGGATTGGGAAGCCCAATCCTAAAATGGATCCAACATCCGCATCTTTTGGTTCGCGAATCACACCCGAATCCAGGCATTTATAGGCGTCTATAACCATCGCGAACAGCATTCTTTTCCCTACTTCTTCTTCATCAAAATCGACTTGTGGCGGATATATTTTTTCCCATCCTTTCCAAATCGATTTTTTTTCATCTTTCGGATACTCATAAAAGCCTTTTCCTTCTTTTTTACCTGTTCGGTGATGAAATTCAACAATGGCAGTTATCGTGTTTTTCAAGGTTATTTCATGAGGCGTTAAAGTTGGGTCTTCGTTCATAATAGCCAACATTAATTTTAAATTAACCTCATCAGAAATTGCCAAAGGTCCAACTGGCATTCCAATTTTTTTAGCCACATTTTCAATAACAGCAGGAGGAACTCCTTCCGTTAACATGGTAATGCCTTCATTCACAAATTTCCCAAAAACTCTTGAAGTGAAAAAACCCCGTCCGTCATTTACAACAATAGGTACTTTTCTAATTTTAATCACATAATCAATTGCGGCTGCCAATGTTTTTTCACTGGTTTCTTTTCCCATGATTATTTCGACCAAAGGCATTTTTTCAACAGGGGAAAAGAAATGCAAGCCAATAAATTGCGCTGATTTTGAAGATGCTTCCGCCAATTTTGAAATTGGTATGGTAGAAGTATTGGTTGCATAAATAACGGCTGTCCCTATTACCGCTTCTGTTTCTTTGGTTACTTTATTCTTCAATTTTTCGTTTTCAAAAACAGCTTCAATAATTAAATCACAATCGGATAAATCTTTAACGGAATTTGAAGGCTGAATTTTTTGAAGCAAGGCTGCAATTTTGGCTTCTGTAGTAAATCCCTTTTCTAACAATTTATGCTCCTGTGTTTTGATATAATCTTTTCCAAGTTCGGCATTTTCCAGGCTCACATCTTTTAAAACCACCTCCAAACCAGCTTTGGCACTCACATAAGCAATTCCGGAACCCATCATTCCGGCTCCTAAAACACCAATTTTTTTGTAGGAAACAACCTCATAACCTTTGGGTTTCGACTTACCTTTTGCGGCATCTCCAATAAACACAAATGAAGAACGAATGATGTTTTTAGTTTCCTTGCTGAATAAAGTATCCACAAAATAGCGGGCCTCAACTTCCAAAGCTTTGTCTATATGGCAAGATGCTCCATAATAAATAGCGCTTAACACGTTTTTTATATGGGGCAAATTTCCGTGCGTAGTTTTATAGGCCATAGCATTTGAAACACTGAAAAACTCATCAAGACCCGATGTTTGTCCAACCCCAACCGGAGTTCCCGGCACCTTGAATTTTTTGTGATCCCAAGGCTGCACACTGGTTCCCTTTGTTAAAATCCATTGTTTTGCCAAAGCGTTGATGTCTTCTTCAGGACTGCAAATTTCATTGACAAGACCATCTTTTAAAGCTTGTTCGGCTGTTAGTTTTTTTGATTGTGTAATGTATTGAATGGTTTTTTGCGGGCCCATCATTCTTAAATACCGCTGCGTACCGCCTGCTCCAGGAAATAATCCAACCGAGCATTCCACCAATCCCATACTATTTTTAGGATGGTTACTCATAATTCTATGATGACAAGCCAAGGCAACTTCACACCCGCCGCCAAGCGCCAACCCGTTTATTGCGGCAACAACCGGTTTGTTACAAGTTTCCATGAGGCGTAAGTTTCTGTTGGTTTCCATCAGCATCTCAAAACAATCTTGCTTTGATTGATCATAATTTAAAAACCATTTTAAATCCCCTCCGGCTATAAAATCGTTTTTGGCGGAATTAATAACAATACCTTTTACTTTTTCATCATTTATAGCTTGTTTAATGGCTGTAAAAAACTCGGGCATGGTAATTGAATTCATGATGTTAACAGGAGAATCCTTTACATCCCAAGTAACAAAAGCGATACCATCGCCATCAACTTTATATTTTATATGGTTCATCATTTTAAAGGTAATTAAATTTTTAAATACGTTCAATTATTGTTGCAATTCCCATCCCGCCGCCAACACATAAAGTTGCCAAAGCCGTACTTTTGTTTTGGCGTTCCAATTCATCTAAAGCGGTTCCTAAAATCATACAGCCTGTAGCGCCTAAAGGATGTCCCATTGCAATGGCGCCACCATTTACGTTTACTTTTGAATGGTCGATATTTAAATGATCCATAAAACGTAACGGAACCACCGCAAAAGCTTCATTTACTTCAAACAGGTCAATGTCTGAAAGATTCATCTTAGCATTTCTCAATGCTTTTATTGTAGCAGGAATTGGTCCTTCCAGCATTATAAGCGGTTCTGTTCCCAAAACAGCGCCCATTTTAATGATGGCACGTGGTTTCAGCCCTAGCTTTTCTCCAATTTCTTTATTCCCAATAAGCATTAACGCCGCCCCATCCACAAGTCCGGAGGAGTTGCCTGCATGATGCACATGGTTAATTTTTTCAACCGCCACATATTTATCGATGGCTGTTTGGTCAAATAACAGTTCCCCCATTTGCTCAAACGAAGGATTCAGGTTTGCGAGTGTTTGGATTGTTGTATTGGATCGGATATATTCATCTTTTGCCAAATGAACAAACCCATTAATATCGGTAACAGGAATTAAGGATTTATCAAAATAACCATTTTTTTGGGCTTTAGTGGCTCGTTGTTGGGAGGCCACCGCAAAATGATCTACATCGTTACGGCCAAACCCATATTTTGTCGCAATTAAATCGGCAGAAATACCTTGCGGAACAAATTTACCAAAAGCCGCCTCGGGTTCCATGACCCAGGCAGAACCATCGATACCCATGGGCACACGCGACATAGATTCGACACCGCCTGCAATAATTAAATTGGACCATCCCGATTTTACCATGGCGGCGGCTTGATTTACAGCTTCTAAGCCTGATGCGCAATACCTGTTTATGGAAAGTGCCGATAAATGATCTCCGTAGTTTGAACATTGTGCAGCAACTTTGGCTATATTTCCGCCTTGTTCTCCGGCTTGTGTAACGCAGCCTAAAATCAAATCCTCCACCAAAGCGGTATTCAGATTATTTCTTTCTTTTAATGATTTTAACAACGTAGTTACCAGTTGAACCGGACTTACCTGTGATAAAGCTCCAGTTTTTTTTCCGATGCCTCTGGGCGTTCTGACTGAATCATAAATGTATGCTTCCATTTTTGCTTTCTATTTTATTGTGTAGTTACCCAATTTATAAAAATTTTGTGACCGTGTGGTTACAAATATAATTAAAAACTTTAGTACAAGTTGTAACACATACGAAAAAAATTGTGCTTCAGAAAAATAAATTATAATTTTGAAAATTGTAACTTTTAAGTTACCTATGTGAGAATGAAAAAAGTCAGAGAGGTAATCGCTTACAAGAATCATTTTGAAGATTTCTTACTTGCGCAACCGATTAAGGTTCAAGACAAAATATACAGAGTAATTGAAATAATAGAAACGTACGAAAGAGTTCCTTCGACGTATCTCAAGCTAATTACAGGAACAAAAGGACTTTATGAAGCAAGAATCAAATTAGGTTCGAATATTTGGCGAGTGTTTTGCTTCTTCGACAAAGGAAAACTTGTAATCTTGCTGAACGGATTTACAAAAAAATCACAAAAAACTCTGAAAAAGAAATTGACAAAGCCATTATTTTAATGAACTCGTATTATGAAGACAAAAACAAATAAAATGGAAACTAAAAGTTGGAAAAATATTAAAGATTCCGTTTACGGAAAAAAAGGAACTGACCGCAGAGATGGACTTGATAGAGACTTTGAATCATTTAAAATCGGGCTTTTATTACGAAAAGCAAGAGAAGAAAAAAACCTGACTCAAGAACAGCTTGGCGATCTAGTAGACAAAAAAAGGACTTATATTTCTCGCGTTGAGAATAATGGAAGTAATCTGACTTTAAAAACGCTTTACGACATTGTTGAAAAAGGACTTGGCGGAAAAGTAAAGATTTCAATTGAAGTCTGAGAAAAGTATGCGTTACAACACCTCATAAAATTTATGCTTAAATTTGAACTAGTGCAAACGACAAACATTCAACAAACGATTTGCTACGTCCGAAAAATCTCCGATTTCTAGTCGCACAAATCGTATAAAATCCCGTTATTTTATTTATTTTTTTCTTTATTGATTTTAATAAAATTATTCCATAATATTGCATGTTACTACAAAGTTACATTTATTAAATATGTCGGAAAAATATACAGAACCTACTTTTCATTTTGACTTTTTAAATGAAAAGATACAAAATATCCTCGCTTCTTTAAAAGGAAAAGAACCTTTATCAGATACAGCATTTGCCATGAAAGCTTATTTATATGTAAGGGATACGTGGCCGTACAATCCGTATCGATTCAGTTTAATTAACGAAGACTGGAAGGTTTCCAAAATAATTACACATAAAACCGGCCATTGTTTGGATAAAGCAGTTATTTTGATTTCCATACTTAGGGCTGCGAAAATTCCCGCCCGTTTGGGATTGGCAAAAGTGAGAAATCATATTGCCATTGATGATATTATAGAAAAGTTTGGATCGGATGTATTGGTGCCGCATGGCTATGTTGATATATTTTTAAATGATAAATGGGTAAAAGCAACACCGGCATTCAATAAGGGATTGTGTGAGCTTTTAAAGGTAAAAACACTTGAATTTGACGGAGAACATGATTCTTTATTTCAAGAATTTGATCAAACCGGAAAAAAAGTGTTTATGGAATATTTAGAAGATTATGGGACTTTTAATGAAGTTCCCCTTCCTTTTATGTATCAATTAATGGCCGAACATTATCCTGCTTTTCAAAAAAAGCACATCCAATTAGGCTGCGTGTTAAATTTAAAGGATTTATAATGAAGAAAGACAGGGCCGCTACGGAAGATAAAATTTACAATGCCTTTTTAAACGTTCTAAAAGCAAAAGGACCTCAAGGAATTGGCATTAATGCCATTGCCAAAGAAGCCGGTGTTTCAAAAGGACTTATTTACCGTTATTTTGGCGGGATGAAAGGTTTATTGCTTCAATTTGCGCAAAAAGGTGATTTTTTTAAATCATTGCTCACCATTGATGAAAATATAGACAGCATAGAAAATTTAAAAAATTTCACCAGAAAAGGGACTAAAGAAATCAGGGAAAATGTGCTGGCGCAAGAGCTATTAAGATGGCAATTACTGGAAAATAATGAAAATACGAAAGAGCTCTTTAAGTTTGTAAACACCCGACTTGGAAAAACATTTAAAACAAATGAAAAAGAAACCACTTTAAATTATGCTTTCCAATTAATGCTTGGCGGTTATTTGTATTTTACATTGCTGTCTAAATTTAATAAAACGTTTATCACCACAGATTTAACTTCAGAAAAAACCTGGGAAAACTTTGATGATGCTATTGAAAAAACGCTTGAGTTATATAAGAAACAATAAACAGGATTTAATAAATTAGTTCTCGAAATTGAATATCTCCTCAATTTTCAGATTAAAGAGTTTTGAAATTCTAAAAGCTGTTGGCAAACTTGGATCAAACTTTTCTTTTTCAATGGCATTGATGGTTTGGCGTGAAACACCAATAATATCTGCAAGTTCCTCCTGTGTTAAATTTTTCTCGGCACGCAAAACTTTTAACCTGTTTTTCATCTGTTTAAATTTTATTATTTTGTTGGTACAGCTGCTGTTCGCCATTAATCATTCCTCTGTGTATCAAAATTTGTTATGCTCGTTTCATCTGTTTAAATGTTATTTTTTAGCTGTAACAGATGCTGTTCGCCATTAATCATTCCTCTGTGTGTCAAAATTTGTAATGCTCGTTTCA
>DAIQBF010000150.1:0-8037 GCA_036781305.1 Lutibacter sp. | reverse complement strand
AAAACGCCATCTGATGTTAAAATTATTTTACATTCTGCATCATTAATTCTTGTTGAAAGTGCAACTGCAGAAAATCCAGCAAATACAACTGAGTGTATTGCTCCAATCCGCGCACATGCCAAAATAGAAATGGCCAATTCTGGTACCATAGGCATATAAATACATACCCTATCACCTTTTACAATACCATTGTTTTTAAGCACATTGGCAAATTTACAAACTTCGGCATGCAATTCATTATAAGTCAAAATTCTACCTGCTTCATCTGGATTGTTTGGTTCCCAAATTATTGCATTATCATCTCCTCTTTTTTCTAAATGACGGTCTAAACAATTTTCAGTAATGTTCAATTTACCGCCTTTAAACCACTCAAATTTTGGGGTTTCCCAATTGTATTCAACAACTTTATCCCATTTTTTACGCCATGTAAAAGTATCCGCAATTTGGGCCCAATAACCTTCGGGATCATTTACGCTGTGTTGGTAAGATTTGTAATATTTTATGAATGAATCTATGCGTAAATCAGCAAGTGTTTGTTTTTCTTCTTCAGTGGCATGTTCAAATATTCCAATTTTGAAAAGTTTGAACTCGTGGATGATTTCCTCAATAATTTCAGGATCATCGATGGTTGAAGGAATGGTATATTCAACCCCATCAGCCATATTTCTCAATAATTTACGAAGAATTTTTCCTGAACGCGTTTTAGGCAAACGCTTAACAACCAATACTTTTTTTAATGAAGCAAACGATCCAATCACTTTTCTGACTTCTTGCATGATGTTGTGTTCCAACTCGAAACTAGAAACGTAATCGCCCGATTTTATCACCACCAAGGCCAAAGGAACTTGCCCTTTTAAAGTATCTTCAATTCCAAATACGGCACATTCAGCCACCGATTTATTTGAAGAAACAATTTCTTCCATTTCAGCAGTTGACAATCTGTGGCCTGCAACATTGATGACATCATCTACGCGGCCAGTAATAAAAACGTAGCCGTCCTCATCAATATATCCGCCATCTCCCGAGAAATAATAACCCTCAAATCGTTTTAAATAACCTTCAATAAATCGCTCTGTATTTTTCCAAATATTGAGCATATTTCCTGGAGGCAATGGCAATTTAACCGCAACAAATCCTTCTTCATTTACGCCAACTTGTTTTCCTTCGTTATTTAAAATTTGAATATTATAACCGGCAACCGGTTTTGCCGATGATCCAGGTTTTACCGGCAATGGTTCTAAGCCCATCATATTGGATACCATTGGCCATCCAGATTCAGTTTGCCACCAATGATCTATCACAGGAATTTGTAATTTTTCTTCCAACCAATGTAAGGTTGCTGCATCACAGCGTTCCCCTGCCAAAAACTGGTATTTTAAACAACTTAAATCGTACATTTTTAGCAGTTCGCCATCGGGATCTTCTTTTTTGATGGCCCTAATTGCCGTTGGTGCCGTAAACATGACCTTTACGTTATTTTCGCTAATAATTCTCCAAAAAGTACTTGCGTCGGGTGTTTTTATAGGTTTTCCTTCAAAAATAATGGTGGTGTTTCTGTTGATAAGCGGTGCGTAAACAATATAACTGTGGCCAACAACCCAGCCAACATCCGACGCCGCCCAAAAAGTATCGCCTTCTTCAACGCCATAAATATATTTCATGGAATATTTTAAAGCAGTTGCGTAACCGCCGGTATCGCGTAAAATTCCTTTTGGTTTTCCTGTTGTTCCTGAAGTGTATAAAATATATAGCGGATCATTAGAATCCATCGCAACACAGTCAACCGGTTCAGAGGCTTTTACCAATTTTTTATAACTTACATAAGTATCCGTTTTAGGGTTTATAGCACCCAAATTACGTTGGTAAACAATTACCTTTTCAACTTTATGGGTGGCGTTTAGCACCGCTTCATCCACCAAAGGTTTGTAGGCAATCAACCGGTCAACTTCCATTCCCGATGTGGCTGTTATAATAACTTTTGGTTTACAGTCGTCTATTCTGATGGTCAATTCATGGGGTGCAAAACCGCCAAAAACAACCGAATGTATGGCACCAATACGCGCACAAGCCAGCATGCTGAATGCGGCATGCGGAATCATTGGCATATAAATAATAACGGTATCTCCTTTTTTTACGCCCAAATCACGAAGTCCGCCCGCCAATCGGGAAACCTGTCTTTTAACTTCATTATAAGAGTAGTTTATGCGTTGTTGCGTAACGGGAGAATCGTAAACGATGGCGGTTTGTTCTCCAAACCCGGATTCAACATGTTTATCAACCGCCAAATAGCAAATATTTAATTTTCCGTCTTCAAACCAACGGTCAAATCCGTTTTCGTCTTTAGATAAAATAGTTGTAGGTTTTTTAAACCATTTAATATTATTTGCCTGTTCTGCCCAAAACGCTTCTGGGTTTTCAATACTGTTGTTGTAATGTTTTTGATAACTCATAATTATTTATTTTTATTGTTAAACAATCCAAACCAAACTGGATTTAAAAATTTAATTTTAATCAAGGCCCATAAAATTAATAAGGTAAATACTCCCATAAAGAGGGAACTTAGGACACCGATTTGAAATAATGATTCTATATATATTCTGCCAAATATGGTAATGATGACATAAATGGTGATTGTAATATCTGAAGTTCTATTTCCCAATTTATAATTCATCTTTTATATTATTATTTTTTATTTAAAAGTTCTTTTACTTCTTTTACCAAGTTTTTTACTGAAAAAGGTTTTGATATATATTTATCAGCTCCCAATTGCAATCCTAATTCTATATCTGACGATTTATTTTTTGCCGAAAGAAAAATGACTTTAATTTTTCTTAAAGTTTCGCCTTCTTTTAAATAATTAAGCACCTGATATCCATCAACATTTGGCATCATAATATCCAACAAAATAATGTCCGGAATCGAATTTTCCACTATTTCAATTGCTTCAGCTCCGTCACGAGCAATAAATACTTCAAAATCCTCTTTCTTAAAGATGTATTCCAAGGACATTACAATATTAGGTTCATCATCAACTATTAATATCTTCTTCATTTTACTTTATATTTAACGGTAAGGAAAAGGTTAATCTTACCCCATGAGGATTAACGTTTTCCGCCCAGATTTTACCATTGTGACTTTCTATAATTTGCTTGCTGATTGCCAATCCTAATCCGCTGCCAATCGGTTTCAAAATAGTTTGGTTTTTAGATTGGTAAAACTTATTGAATATGGACATTAATTCGTCTATTTCAATTCCCCTGCCATTGTCTTCTATCGCTATTTCAACTTTATTTTGGTTCACATGTGTAGAAATTTTAACTTCCCCGTTTTCTTCAGTTGAAAACTTAAATGCATTCGACAATAAATTAATAATTACCTGCTGAATCCTGTCTTCATCATAAAATACTTCAACGTCATTAATTTCGTTCAAACTAATTTTAATCCCCTTATTAACGGCTAATTGCCTAAAAGGGTCTATAGATTTTAGAATTGTATTTTTAATTGAATTCTCATTTAAATCTAATTTTTCTTTTCCGGTGGCCAATTTTTCCAGATCTAAAATATTAGTGATAAGTCTGCTTACTCTTTCGCTTTCACTTACAATACTCGTTAAAAATTTATTTTTCGTGGCGTTGTCAATTTCATCATCAGCCAACAATATTTCAGATAGCGCCCTTATTGAAGTGATCGGTGTTTTAAGTTCATGCGCCACTGTGTCCAAAAATTCATCTTTTTGCTTGTCTCGCTCTTTTAATTCTTTGTTGGATTCTTTTGCTTTTTGAGTTTCATCTAAAATATTCAACACTTCCGTTAAACTTATTTCCTCTTCTTTTACTACGGAAGAAATCAATATTCTAGCAGAAGCGCTACCAATGCTTCCAGTTAATAATTTTTCTGAAAAATTTACCAAACGGGCATCAGCCAATTGTGTGTTTTTATCTATATCATACTTCATATAAAACAAATTCAAGGCTCTTTCAGTCCTGTTTTCCCCTAAAAAACGAGTTAAAATCTTTCTGATGTCACGCACGTAGGCTTCCCCTTTCCATACATAAGCACCTTCTTGTAAAGCCGCATATTTAGAGCTGTCAACAAACATTTCAGCAAAATTTCGTTCCCTGTAACTCCCCAATTTATTTACAGACACCAATGAATAAATAATGACATTAAAAAACATACTCCAAAAAAACGCATGAGTTACAGGTTCAAATATTTGCAATCCGAACAATTCATAAGGTTTTAAAATCTTGATACCGAACAATCCTTCGTTTACAAAAGATGATACTATGGATTGTGAATCAATAATCAGCGGAATTAATAAGGTATAAACTATAATTAAAAAGCCCGTAACAATCCCATATTTAGCGCCTTTTGACGAACCTCTTCGCCAAAACAACCCCCCAAAAAATGCTGGAGCCAATTGGGCAATTACCACAAATGAGATTAAACCAATTGAAACCAATGGCCTATCTAACGTAAAACTTTTATAGAATAAATAAGCGATAATAATCAACAAAAAAATAGAGATGCGTCGAATATTTTTAATCGATTCCGCATTTTCTTCTGATTCAGCTTCACTAAATCTTCTAAGAAACCCATAAGGAATAATCAAATTATTGCTTAACATGGTCGCCAATGCCAACGATGCAATAACCACCATTGAAATTGCGGCTGAAAATCCGCCTAAAAATACCAATAATGCCAAAAACTCATGGTGATTGTTCAAAGGCAACATTAAAGTAAACAAATCGGCATCAACTGATTGATTTTGAAACACCACATTTCCTGCCCAAGCAATAAATATCACAAATACATTAAAAAGCAGTAAATATAATGGAAACAACCAAATTACCTTCTTTAAATATTTTTCACGTTCATTTTCAATAACGGTGACCTGAAATTGCCTAGGCAATAACACAATGGCCATCATTGACAATAAACTAAGCAAAAACCAGTTAAATCCACCATTTAAGCCATCAATGGTTTGTTGGGTTTCAAAATTGGGCAATACCGATGCTTTATTATAAATATCGACTGGGCCATTAAACAAATAAAAAGTTACATAAAAACCTATGACAAGAAAAAACACCAATTTAATAATAGATTCTAAGGCAATTGCAGTAATTATTCCTTTGTGACGCTCAGAGGCATCTGTATGTTGCGTGCCAAAAAATGCCGCAAAAACCGCCAATAAAATGGCAATATAAAAGGTGGTGTCGTCTAAAATGGAAATTGGTGAAATCTTATGATTGGTTATCACATTAAAAGTTTCAGAAATGGCCTTTAACTGCAACGATATATAAGGCACAATCGCCAAAATGCAAATAAAAGTAACTAAGGCTCCCAAAAAACGGTCGTTGCCATAACGCAGTGAAATAAAATCGGCCAAAGTTGAAATTTTGTTTCCTTTGGAAATTCTGATAATTTTTCGCATTAAAATTGCCCAAGTTGGTATAATAATAATGGGACCCAAATAAATGGTCAAAAATTTTAAACCAGATGTTGCAGCCAAGCCAACACTGCCGTAATAAGTCCAAGCTGTGCAATATACCGCCAATGAAAGGGTATAGATATATGGGTTATTCACCCACCTGCTTTTAGAATTTTTTTCAGCCCAATAAGCCACATAAAAAATAACAGCCAGATAAACCAATATTATAAATATCACCAAAAAACTACTCATAATACTTTTTTAAAATGACGTATGAGACAATAATGCTAACTATCCAAACAAAAAATATATAAAAATAGAGCAAAGGAAAACCCAAAAAAGTTGTGCTGCTGTTGAATATTAATATGATTGGAATATTAAATAAACACAATAACAATATTGATAATACAATTAACTTTTGTTGGTGCCTTTTTTTCACTATTTGTTATATTGGTTCTAAATATAATAAAAACAGCACTACCAATAATCATAGTGCTGTTTTATTGTCAAACTTTTTACTAATGCGCAGCTTGTGCCGCTTCTACTCCTGACGGAATTCTGATATTCTCAACAATTTCTTGAACATGCTCAGGTGGTGCAGGGGTTAATCTGGAAACAACCAATGAAAAAATAAAGTTTATTGCCATTGCTACGGTTCCAAAACCTTCGGGTGAAATTCCTCCATTTCCAAAATTAAACCACCAGTCTGCTTTCAATCCGGCTACAGCTTCTTTTCCTCCATCGAAAAGTCCAAATTTGAATTTCAACATATAGAATAACATTAAAGATATTCCGATAATCATCCCGGTAACTGCACCTTCTTTGTTCATACGTTTGTCAAAAATCCCCAATAAAATTGCCGGAAAGAAAGATGCAGCAGCCAAACCAAAGGCAAGTGCCACAACGGCGGCGACAAATCCCGGTGGATGGATACCAAAATAACCCGCAATAATAACGGCTACTCCGGCACTTATACGCGCCGCTAAAAGCTCTCCTCGTTCAGAAATTTCTGGATTAATTAGTTTTTTAATTAAATCATGTGATATTGATGAAGCAATTACCAACAACAAACCTGCTGCCGTTGAAAGTGCGGCCGCCAACCCACCGGCGCCAACCAAGGCAACAACCCAGTTTGGCAGGTTTGCAATTTCAGGATTTGCCAAAACCATAATATCTTGGTCAATGGTTAATTCATTTATTTCTTTATCAGCCACATATTGTACAATACCATCTGCATTTTTATCATCAAATTTCAACAGTCCTGTTTTTTCCCAATTGCCAAACCACTGAGGCAATTCTGCATATTTTGCATTGCTCACAGTTTCAATCAGTTCGGTTCTCGCAAAAACTGCAACTGCTGGTATGGTTGTATATAAAATTGCAATAAACAATAATGCCCAACCTGCAGAAATACGCGCATCTTTTACTTTAGGAACCGTAAAGAAACGCACGATTACGTGAGGCAATCCTGCAGTACCAACCATTAAGGCAAAAGTTATTGCAAAAACGTCAATCATGGATTTGCTGCCTGAAGTATATTCGTGAAAACCCAGTTCAGTTGACAAGCCATCTAATTTATCCAATAAATACACTCCATCCGCACCTTGACTACCAAATCCTAATTGTGGAATAGGGTTTCCTGTCATTTGAAACGATATAAATATTGCAGGCACCATAAAAGCGAATATCAACACACAATATTGTGCCACTTGCGTATAGGTAATCCCTTTCATACCGCCCAATACCGCATAAAAGAAAACAATTGCCATACCAATGTAAACACCCGTATTAATGTCAACTTCCAAATATCTTGAAAATACAATTCCCACGCCTCGCATTTGTCCGGCCACATAAGTAAACGACACAATTAAGGCGCAAATTACGGCAACTATACGGGCAGTTTTAGAATAATACCTGTCCCCAACAAAATCTGGCACGGTAAATTTTCCGAATTTACGAAGGTAAGGTGCCAGCAACAGTGCCAACAACACATAACCGCCAGTCCATCCCATAATATAAACGGCACCATCATATCCCGTAAAGGAAACGATACCGGCCAAAGAGATAAATGAAGCTGCTGACATCCAGTCGGCTGCGGTAGCCATCCCATTCATTACCGGGTGCACACCGCCACCCGCCACATAAAATTCTTTTGAAGTTCCTGCCCTAGCCCAAATTGCGATTCCAATATAAAGCGCAAATGATATGCCTACAAGTATCCATGTCCATGCTAATATTCCCATGATATATATTTTTTTAAGTTAAAATTATTCGTGAACGCCATATTTTTTATCCAGTGTATTCATCAATTTTACATAGACGAATATTAAGATAACAAATACATAAATTGACCCTTGTTGCGCAAACCAAAATCCAAGTTTAAAACCTGCAAATTTGATCGTATTTAACTGATCCACTAAAAAGATTCCGAACACATAGGAAACCAAAAACCATATACTTAGCAATATTGCCAAATATTTAAGATTTTCCTTCCAATATGCTTTCATATTTTCTTTTGACATAATTATTGGTTTTTAAAAGTTATAAATTGCTGTTGTTAATAATCTAAAATTGTTAACTGAGTCAATGCCGCTGGTGTTCATATC
>DAIQBF010000149.1:0-8062 GCA_036781305.1 Lutibacter sp. | reverse complement strand
AAAGCAGAACTGATAAGAATTGTAAAGAAATTTTCATTACTTTATTTTGATTTTGACAATAGTAATACTAAACCTGAATTTACAGATGATTTCACGAGAACACTTTTGCCAATTTCGATTTATGAGGAATTTAATAAACTGAATTACAAAGGAAAATCGAAAATAGGTTGCATTGGAGCAATTTTAACATTCCCACTGACTATCGGGCTGACAATTTTCCCATTTGTTTTAGAATATATTTGGATTAAAGATTTAATTTTGGATTTTAAAAATTTAGTAATATTTGAGAAACTTTCAATTGTAATGATTGTTTGGACAATAATTCTAACACTATATTATTTTTTTCACACAATTATAATATCAATGAAAGAAAATACTGAGTAAAACCTGCAGATAACATCTCATAAAATTTATGCTTAAATTTGAACTAGCACAAACCGACAATCATTCCATAAAAATATTGCTTCGGCGGAAAAATCTCCGATGTTGAAGTCGCACAAATCATTATAAAACTCGTTGGCAAAATATGATAAAACAAAATCCGAAATATAATCAAATTGACCTGCTTGTTGAAAGGTTATCCGAGAATTTTTCCAAAATAAAGGATTTTGATAAACTACAGGATTCAGATGAAGGAAAAAAACTATTTGACTTGATTATTAAGTCAACATCTGAAATGGAAAATTTTCAAACCTTGTTCTTAAATTATTACATTCCTTCAGCAAATAAATCAATTTTGGACAGCTGGAATCAAGTTTCAAAATCTAAATACAAGCATTTGTTGAATATTTCAAAAGACGAATTAAAAGACAATCTGTACGAAACCATAAGACTTGGATACGTTGGACTTTTTCACAAATATGAGTCGTATTTAAAATCATTAGTAGATGCGACAAACTTTCTTTTAAATGAACTTAATGAAGAAAACAATCTTTTAAGCATTGAGGATTATTGCAAGAAAGAATTCAAAATAGACATTTTTAAATCACACGACAAATTTTCGATAACAAAAAGAATAAATTATATATCAAACTGCGTAAAACATTGGGATGGATTTCCAATAAAAAAACCTATTCATCCAGAATTTTTAGATTCAAAACACGATGAAAAAATTAGAATCGAAAAGGAGGTTTTTAAAACTGACATCGACAGATTAAAATTACACTGTCAATTATTACTGTCTCAAATAATGACAATCGGATTTAAACAATATTTTGAACTCGATTACGAAACTATTAAAAAAAGTTTAAAGCCTGAATTAAAAGAGAGTGTTGAAACAAAACAAAAATTAGAAAAAGTAATTAAAAGTTTTGATTTTATTTTGTCGGACTTTATAAAATAAATATTTTACCTAACAACAATGCACATAAAAAATTGCTTAATTGAGCTAGATAGAATGTTTCAAAACCAAAAAATATTGTAAATTCGCAATCGAAAAATTGAGTTTAAAACCCGCAACTTTTCTCGCTTAAAACCATCATGAATAAAAATAACAGACAAAGATTAATTATACTTTCCGACTTATGGGGTAAAGAAAAATCAGATTGGGTAACTTACTACACTTCACTTTTAGAAGATTGTTTTGAAGTAAAATATTATGACAGTTGCGTTTTAGGGAATGTTGATAAAAGTGCGTATTCAGAAGAAAAATTACACAATCAATTTGTTGATGGCGGAATTGCAAAGGCCGTTAAAAATATGCTGAAAGAAGAAAAGGAAAATAGCATTGTTTTAGGATTTAGCATCGGTGGATATATTGCGTGGAAAGCCTGTAATTCCGGTTTAAAAATGCAACGTTTAATCGCAATATCTTCAACAAGATTGCGATTTGAAACACAAAAGCCACTCGGGGCGATTGCATTAATTTATGGGGAAGATGACGCAAATAAACCCGATAATAATTGGTTTGAAAAGCTTGGATTAAAAATGAATTTTTACAAAAATGAAGGTCACGAATTGTACAAAAAAAAAGAAATAGCAGAAGAAATCTGCAAAATAATTATTAAACAATAGCAACAAAACAGTTAGTAATGTTGCCTTTAAACTAACATATCGCGTGCATTATACGCTTAACAAAAGCCAAGACATTTTGGCAATTTTAAACTTAAAATATGGAAAATAGAATAGATTTATCAGAAGTAGATCCTAAAGCTTACGAAGCGATGATAGGATTGGAAAAATACATTGCCCAAAGTGGCTTGGATAAAACGCTTTATGAGCTAATTAAAACAAGAGCATCACAAATTAACGGCTGTGCCTTTTGCGTTAATATGCACACACGCGATGCCATGGCAATTGGCGAAACTTCACAACGCTTGTTTTTATTGGATGCTTGGAGAGAAACAGAACTTTATACAGAAAAAGAAAGAGCCGCTTTAGCCCTTACAGAAGCGATGACATTAATTACAAATGGCCATGTTCCCGATGCTATTTATAAAATTGCGGCTTCTCATTTAACCCAAAAAGAATTGGCTGCTGTTATTATGGCGGTAGTTGCCATAAATGGCTGGAACAGAATTGCGATTACCACAAGAAAACCTTTAGATTAAAGAAGACGAATGGCAATCGTTTTTTGAGTTTAAATTTAATTCCGTTTAGGTGCCAATCGTTAAAAAATATTTTATGGATTCAGAAGAAATCATTTTTAAATTAAATGAATTAAATAAAACCAGTTCACAACTTAATACCCAAGAACCGGAGCGCTTAGAAATGATTAAAAGCGTTACAGATTATGCCAATCAGTTTATTGGTGGACTAGATTCTGTCAAGGCTTTTAACGACAAAGAAGCTGCTTCCTTAGAAATTACGAATCAAAAAAGATCGCTCAACGCGCTTCTTGAATTGTACCAAAAAGAAGTGGCTGAAACCGGCATTAATGCTGCATCTGGAAAGCATTTGGGATATATTCCGGGCGGCGGTGTTTTTACCGCTGCGTTAGCAGATTTCATTGCCGCAGTTACCAATCCGTATGCCAGCGTGCATTATGCTTCTCCGGGCGCGGCAACCATAGAAAATGAAGTGGTAAATTGGCTTAAAACCCTATTTTCATTTCCAAATAACTCGGTTGGGTGTTTGTCTTCTGGTGGCTCAATATCTACCCTTATTGCATTTACGGCCGCAAGAGACAAGCATAAGGTTAAGAATGAATTTATCAGGAAAAATGTTGTTTATTTAAGTGAGCAAGTTCATCATTCAACCCAAAAAGCATTGCGAATTATCGGTTTGGAAGATGTCATTATTCGCTATGTTTCCATAGATATAAATCATAGAATTAAAACAGATTCTTTAGAAGAACTTATTGAAAAGGATATTTCGGCAGGACTTCAGCCTTTTTTGGTGGTGGCAACAGCCGGAACTACGGATACTGGAGCCATAGATCCTTTGAGTGAAATAGGAACCATCGCAAAAAATCACAACATGTGGTTTCACGTAGATGCGGCTTATGGCGGATTTTTTATTATGACTTCAAAAAAGGCACTTTTTAAAGGCATCGAAAAAGCCGATTCTATGATTATCGATCCGCATAAAGGCCTGTTTCTTCCTTATGGCGTTGGAGCGGTATTGATAAAAGACAGCACCGCTGTTTTACATTCAAATTATTATACGGCCAATTATATGCAAGATGGCGCAAGTGAAGAAATGCTTAAAAGTCCGGCGAATATTTCGCCAGAGCTAACCAAACATTTCAGAGGCCTTCGGGTATGGTTGCCCTTACAAATTCATGGCATAGAACCTTTTATTGCTTGTCTTGAAGAAAAATTGTTGTTGGTTAACTATTTTAGAAATAGATTGGCCGAACTCGGTTTCTGTCTTGGTCCAGAACCAGATTTGTCTGTCAGTTATTTTTGGTATCCTTTTGAAACAGAACCCGATGAAAAAAACAGGCAATTGATGGATGAAATACATGCGGATGGCGCTGTTTTCTTAAGCTCTTCAATAATCGATAATCGATTTGTAATTCGGATTGCAATTTTAGCTTTTAGAACAAAAAAAGAAATAATTGATGAAGCATTAGCAATGATTCAAAACTGTTTAAAAAAAGTAAAGTTAGATTGATGAAAACCAAATTAGCAGCATCAATTAATTTGACATTGAAAGTACTGCTTTTATCCTTTTTTAAGTATTTTATGAAGATTTAAATGCGTTGTGCAACAATCACAATATAACAAAAATTGCTTAATTCGTAATTTAATATGGTTTTTACGCAAAATTATATTACTTTTAAAGATAAAGAACCGAAAATTGCTTTTGCATAAATCGCAACTTTCGTTATTCAAAACCCGTTGGCAATAATAACAAGTAACTAAATACTTTTTATTATGAGAACTTTCAAAAATTATATTAGAGAAGTTATCTCTATCGTATTGTTAATCAGCATTTCATCTACTTTTTTGTTCATACAGTCCTGTAAAAGTGATAAAAAAGAAACACAACCTGGCAATGAAGCAGGAAAAGAGAATGTCATCGAAATAGTGACGGAGAACATGGATTTTCAAATGCCCGATACTATTCCCTCGGGATGGAATACCTTTCGGTATAAAAATCTATCTCCTCAAACACATTTTTTTACTGTGGAAAAATATCCTGATGGAAAAACAATGGAAGATGTAAATAACCTGATACTCCCACACTTTGATAAAGGGATGAAACTGATTAATGAAGGAAAGAATGAAGAAGCTTTTGCCGAATTTGGGAAACTTCCAGAATGGTTTGGTGAGGTTATAATTTTAGGTGGTTCAGGTTTAATCTCAGCTGGACATACCTCAGAAACCATGATTAATTTAAAACCGGGACATTATTTTATAGAGTGTTATGTTAAAATGAGTAACGGTGTATTCCATAGTTCCATGGGAATGTTTAAAGAATTTGATGTTTCAAATATTGATTCCGGCAACAAAGAATTATTGGCTGACATTAAGATTGATATTTCGAGTACGGAAGGTATTGTATTTAATGATTCCATAACTTCTGGAGAGCACACGTTTTCCGTGTTATTTAAAGATCAAATAGTTCATGAAAATTTTGCAGGCCATGACATTAATCTTGTCAAGCTAGACGAAAATGCCAATCTTAAAGTTTTAGAAAAATGGATGAATTGGCTTGATCCAAAAGGGCTCATTGAACCTGCACCTGCCGGATTTACTTTTCTGGGAGGCGTTAACAATATGCCTGCAGGAAATACGGGCTATTTCATGGCAACTCTGGTGCCTGGAAATTATGCACTAATAGCTGAAGTCCCAAATGCATTAAGCAAAAATATGCTAAAAACATTTGTGGTTTCTAATTAGCTTATCGCATAAATTACTTTGCCACCTCCTAAAATTTATGCGTAAATCGGCTTTAGTGCATACCGACAAATCATAACCCTAAACCGCAATGTCATTAAGACAATATTTTCATTGCCGAAAAATATTTGGAAGCTCAGGCGAAAAGTTGATTTAACGGTTAAAATGGTAAATCAATGGATTCTGGTATAATAAAATCTTTGGAGTACGGATTTTCGAGAAAGCTAAGGGGAGGTTTCTGAAATTTAATAATATCCTCTCTTTCAAAACCATAAACACTCCAATAGTTGGAGAGCAGTTGTGCAAATATATCCTCATCCCAAAAGCCGAAAATCGGTTTATCTGCGGTCGCTTCAATAGGAAGTGCTTCTACAGTAATCCCGTTATCTTTATTTTCGATTTTGTATTTAGGCTCATATTGCAATATATAATCCGAATAGTGAAAACGCGCATACAATTCTTCAAACTGGATAGGGTGCAATACATGGCCTTTCATTTTTTGGAGTATCTCTTTTTGGCGCTCTTTGATTATGCCACTATCTTGTAAACACGCAATAAAACCAAAACCATTGACTCCGAATGAAAACATTAGATTGATAGCATCATCGCGATAGCTAAAAATGTCAGCAGAATATTTCAGCGGAAAAACAGCGATACTCCACGGTTTTCTTCCAACAAAGGAAACTGGTTCAATTATGGACTGAAGCATTAAATGAAAGCGCCCAAAGCGTTCTCTAAGGGCAGTGGAAAGCGCAAACTCCTTCCCTTGTTTTAGCAGCCTGTCCTTTTCATAAAGCATTTCGTAATAAAGTAGTCCATATACCATTCTCCCAGTCCACTGAAAAAGCAACTCTTCGTCTAGGGATGACATTCCCTCAAAACCTTCATTATAAGCGGATTGAATTTTCACATCCAGTTTATTAAAGGCTTTTTTTACTTCGGGGGAGCAAGGCAATTTAAGGTCTGAATAAATATAAGACTTGGTCTTGTCCATCATCTCAATTCTTTCATCACCAAATTTAAAAAGGTCCATCAACCATTCGGGAAAGACACTCAGAGTTTCTTGTGTCAAGACGCCTGTAAGGAAGCAAAAATGTTCGTCGAAAATCAAATCCTGATAGGGATTAAAAAGCATTTGGGCCATAAAATTTACAAAATTAAGCTATGGATAATTTTTCTGCAAATATAGCTTTTTGAAAGTAATTTATGTAAATTTGAATGAACTTGTGCAACAGGCACTATTTATAATTTATGCCTAAATTCGATTTGGCACAAACCGACAAACATTCGACTAAAATATTGCTTCGCGGAGAGAATCTCCGATTTTTACGTTGTGCAAATCTTATAAAAACTCATTGTCAAAAATTATGAAACAGAAGCAGAACTATATGAAAAAACTAATGCACTTTTTGGCTAAATTATTTCCTAATAATTCAATAGGGGAAAGTCCAGCCGCAGTAAATTTTTTTTATAGAATGACTTCTATAATGGAATCTGTTAAAAGGAAAAAGCTATCGACAAAAAGCAGATGGCCTGTTTTTTCAGGAAATTATCAAGTGATAAACAAAAACGGACAAATTGCAGTGTGTACATTAACCTCAGACTATTTTGATTCGGCAATCACTCAATGTAATAGTGTGGCCATTGTTGGTAAAGTGTTTACACCCAATTTGGGAATTGAAAAAATCATTCAGAACACAATAACCAATCCCAAAATACGGTATTTGGTATTATGCGGAAAAGATTCGCCCGTATTTCTTGCAGGACAAGCTATTCAATGCCTTTTTAGACATGGAATAAATGCACAAAAAAGAATTAAAAATGCGGTTGGACATTTTCCTGTTTTAAATAATATATCAGAAGAAGAAATAAATATTTTTATAAAACAAGTAGAATTGATAGACTGTATCGAAGAAAAGGAGCCAGAAATAATTTGTAAAAAAATTAATCAAATAGAGTTAAAAAAAGAAAGATATGAGGGAAAGGAAATATTAAAAAAAGAAAAGAACATTACAGAAGAAGAAACATTTATCCCGCTGAAAACAGGTGGAAAACGCATTCCTTTAGATTATGATGAAAAAGGATTTTTTGTTATCACAGTCAATTTAACCAAAAGGGAAATAACAGTTAAACATTATTACAAAGAGAACCGACCGGGATTTATAATAAAAGGCCATTCTTCGGAATCAATTTTGCTTGCTATTTTAGAGAAAAATCTGGTTTCACAAATGAGTCATGCCGGTTATTTAGGGGCGGAATTAGTCAAAGCTGAAATGGCCATCAAACTAAACTTGAAATATACACAAGACCAATCTTTGAAGAAATAATACATTTATCTAACGAATATTCTTACCCTATCATTGGAGTTGACTGTCATTGAAAGATATGAGCTTATTTTGGCTTTTAGGTTAAGACAAAAGGACTACCGCTATGACCTCATAAAATTTATGCTTAAATTAGATCCTGTTCAAACCGACAAACATTCGACTAAAATTTATTCAGGCGGAAAAATCTCTGATATTTAAGTTGTGCAAACCTTAATACTAAACTCGTTGGCAACAGCCAAAAACCGAACAGAAAATGAAATTTAAAAGTAGAGAGGTTATATTATTTCAAATATTGACATTTGGATAAAGTGGAGTATTCATCGGAAGTATTTTGTTTCGAAATAACAACTAAAGCTGTGTTTATTGCTAACAATCAAACTAGAAAACAAATATAGAATGAGATTATGAAAGTGAATTTCTTTCTCCGGAAGATTTTTTTTTCATAAATTT
>DAIQBF010000148.1:0-8113 GCA_036781305.1 Lutibacter sp. | reverse complement strand
GAAGATTTGGTTCAACAATTAATGAGTTATTTATTTCCTGCAGTATTGACCAATAACGAAATTAAGGCTGCAGTTTTTCCACTGTCCAATTTTGCTTTTTATACCAGTAATAGATTGGCGAAGATTTTAGAAAACTCCGTTTCCCGTAAAGATGATATTTTTAAGGAATTGTTCATAGGCCATATTGAAGGATTTGATTTAATTCCGTATGCCGTCATTTTAAATTCCTACTACCAATTTAACGTTGATCTCGACGGGCCAAAAATCCTAAAAATCGAAAATAAAAATGGCACAACAAAAAATTATAGAATAACGTACAATGCCGATTTTTTGAAAATCTATCCGAATGAAAATGCAGTTGAAATAACCCAAGAAATTATAGATGAATTACTAGCCGATGCCGACGATAAAGAGGTTTGGAAGCGTTATTTTCCGGAAGGTTCTTGGACGATGGAAGGCTTTGGAATAGTAAATATGATCAATACCACTTTAGACGAATCCATTGATGAGTTTAAAACCCATCTAATTCAACCAAATAATGAAAGTTATAAATTTTTGGTTGATGATATTCGAAATATTTTTGGCATCCCAGATTTGCAATTGGGAAGTTATATCCTCGATCATAACCAGCTTCGTCCGTTTTATGATTTGAATTTTAAAATGTTAACCATTGAATCAAATGATACTATAAATTGTAAAGATTATGCCTGTAATGATGTGTACAGCAGATTGTTTATGGAACACAAATCGGTTATCATTTCCAATGTTGAACGTTATCACGAAGTTTTAGGCGGAAATAGTTTAAGCAAGGCATTGCTAAAACAAGGGCTAAAAAGCGCCGTTTTAATGCCCATAATTTTTGAGGGAGCGCTTTTGTTTATATTGGAATTGGCAACCTATAAAGCCAATCAACTCAATGCCATTAATATGGTAAAGCTGGAGACATTAATGCCTTTTATTCTGAGCTATTCGGCACGAACAATAACAGAATTCAAAAACGAAATAAGCGCTGTTATTCAGCGAGAATGTACCTCCATCCATGCTTCGGTTCAATGGCGTTTTGAAGAAGAAGCTAGTCATTTTATTAATAAGAGAAATATTGGCGAAGCTGCAATCTTTAAAGAAATTGTATTTGAAAATGTATATCCATTATATAGTCAAATTGATATTGTGGGCTCTTCCAATGCGAGAAACGAGGCAATCCAAAAAGATTTTAAAGAACAACTAACGCAAGCGAAACAACTGTTAACGGCTCGTTTCATCTCAAAAAAACTACCATTTTACGAACATTTAATCTATCAAATTGATAAATTTTTGTTCGAATTGGAAATGAATTTTCACACCAATACCGAACAGGAAATCAGCTTGTTTTTTAATGCACAGATCTTCCCATTGTTTGAGCACCTTTTAATTTCAGATAAGAATGTTTCAGATATAAAATTGTTTTTTGCTGGTTTAGATGAAGACTTAAAATCCTATTACAAAGCCCGGAAAGACTATGACAACACGGTCAATTTGATTAACAAGGAGCTATCGTGTTTTTTGGATAAACAACAAGTGAAGGCGCAAGATATGTTTCCCCATTATTTTGAAAAATTCAAAACCGATGGCGTAGAACACAATATGTATATAGGCCAATCCATCACGCGCGACAAAAACTTCCATTTAACTGATTTGTACAATTTACGTCTTTGGCAATTGCAGGTTGTTTGCGAAATGGAAGCTATGTATTACAAGGCGCAAGAGAAGCTTCCGTTAAAGTTGGAAGTAGCATCATTGATTTTGGCGTATGATATTCCTTTAAACATTCGCTATCGTATGGATGAAAAGCATTTTGATGTGGATGGAGCATACAATGTTCGCTATGAAATGATTAAAAAGCGCATAGATAAATCACATATTAAAAACACGAGCGAGCGGTTAACTTTGCCCCATAAATTAAGTGTTGTGTATTCAAGCAATGCTATAGAAAAAGAATACCTAAATTATTTTGAGTTTTTACAATCCAAAAATTACGTTGGGGAGAATATAGAGATTGTTGAAATTGAAGAACTTCAAGGCACAAGTGGCATTAAGGCAATTCGAGTGGATCTTAATCATCATTTAGAAAAAGCAGATTACGTATTCACAATAGAAGATCTCGAAGCAATAATATGATTGTTTCGATTTAGTTCAACTTTTATGAAAAATCTATTTCTAATTTCAATAACACTTCTTTTAACTTCCTGTGCCACTTATAAATATAATCCTGTAATTGGATTGGAATCCGATGTGAAAGACATTGATTCCATAACAACAAATGTTTTTTTAATTGGAGATACAGGAAAACCCGATGAAGACGGATCTGCACCTAAAGCGGTGCGAGTGATGCAACAGAAATTTGTCGCTGCCGACAAAAATGATGTTTTATTGTTTTTGGGAGATAATATTTATCCAAATGGACTTCCCACAACCGAGGGCGAGAAGACCGAAAGTGCAAAAAAGGCACTGCAACTTCAAATCGATATTGCTAAAACATTCCCTGGCAAGGTTTTCTTTATTCCTGGAAATCACGATTGGTACAATGGCCTTAAAGGTTTAAAACGCCAAGAAAAAATGGTGGAGGACGTTTTGGGGAAAAATACCTTTTTGCCGGAGAATGGCTGCCCGATTAAGAAAGTAAAGCTGAGTGATGATATTGTTCTGTTGATAGTAGATTCTCAGTGGTACATCACAAACTGGAATAGACATCCAACAATTAATGACGAGTGTGAAATTAGATCACGCTCTCTTTTTTTAGACGAATTTAGAAGCGAAATTAAAAAAGCTCGAGGCAAAACTACTTTAGTGGCCATACACCATCCAATGTACAGTAAAGGACCACACGGCGGACAGTACAGTTTTGTTGATTATATGAAACCATTTCCTGTTCTTGGAACTTTGAAAAATATAATTCGAAGTACAAGCGGTTTTTCCAATGCAGATTTGTCAAACCAGTTTTATAATGATTTACGAAAGAACCTTGTAGCCGCTGCGCAACAAAATGACAACGTTATTTTTATTTCAGGCCACGAGCATAATTTACAATTTATAACTTCAGATAATCTAACGCAGATTATTAGCGGAGCTGGGTCTAAAGCAAGTCCGCTAAGGGTTAGAAATGATGATGAATTTGGTTTGGGAGCAAATGGGTATGCTTTGTTGAATATATACAAGGACAACTCTTCAAACGTTCAATTTGTTGACGCCAATTCAAACGAAGTAGTTTTTAGAAAAACGATAAAAAAGGCGAGCCAAAGCACAAATATCAATTATCCAAAAATAATTAAAGATTCAATAGTAGCTTATGTTTATACGAAGGAAGAAACCAAAAAATCTGGATTTTATAAATTTCTTTGGGGCGAGCGTTACCGAAAGTATTTTAGCACAGAAGTTATGGCCCAAGTTGTTTATTTAGACACTCTTTACGGAGGTCTAAAACCGGTTAGAAAAGGTGGTGGTTCGCAGTCCATATCTTTGCAATTAAGAGCTCCTGACGGTAAAGAGTATGTAATGCGTGCTGTTGAAAAGAGCGCCACGCAATACATTCAAACTCTGTTATTCAAAGATAATTTTGTGGAAGGGCAGTTTGATGGCACCGCTACTGAAAAACTTGTGAAAGATGTATTTACAGGTTCCCATCCCTTTGCACCATTGGTGATTTCTACATTATCAGATGCAATTGATGTGTATCACTTAAATCCAAAACTATATTATATTCCCAAGCAGAACGCCTTAAAAGAATATAATGATGAATTTGGAAATGAACTGTATTTTATAGAGGAACACGCTTCTGAAGGACATACCGATCTTGCTAATGGCGATTTTACGGGAAATATAATTAGTACACTCGAAATGATGGAGGAGCTACATTCAGATGAAGATGTGGTTATTGACCAAGAAAGTTACATTCGGGCGCGATTGTTTGATATGCTCATTGGCGATTGGGACAGACATCAAGATCAATGGCGTTGGTTGGAATTTAAAGAAAATGGAAAAAAGGCTTACAGACCTCTGCCAAGAGATCGTGACCAAGCCTTTTCTGTAATGTCCGACGGATTTATGTTGGGTATGAGTGTAGACTTGATACCAGCAGCTAGAGTTTTGCGAAAATACAGTCCCGATTTAAAAGATGTGAAAGGTGTAAATATGGAACCATATCCACTGGATATAGCATTTTTGGTTGATATTGAAAAAAATGTTTGGGACGAGCAAGTGCGTTTCATCACAAAAAACATCACCGATAGAGTTATAGATATCGCATTTTCAAAAATGCCTAAAGAGGTGCAGGATGAAAATATGGAAAAAATTAAAACCACCTTGAAACAACGCCGCGCAAATCTTCAAAAAATTGCTGATAGATATTATAAACTTACATCTAAATACGCTGTTTTAACAGGGACAAACAAAGACGATTATATTAAAATTGAAGCAGAAGAAACTGGCGCAGTTAAGGTAGCGATGTTTCGAAAAAAGGATGGAACAATTAAAGATCGGTTTCATTATAGTGAGTATTCGCCCAAAACCACAAAAGAAATCTGGATTTATGGTTTGGATGATGCAGACACTTATGAAGTAATAGGAAAAAGTAAAAAAATAAAAATTAGATTAATTGGAGGACAAAATAATGATGAATTCAAGGTTTCACAAGGAAGAAACGTGATTATTTATGATTACAAATCGAAAAAGAATAATCTTTCAGAAACAAAAAAAGCGAGAATTAAACTTACCGATGACTATGAAACCAATGTGTATGATTACAAAAAACTGAGAAACAACACCAACCAAATTATCCCGATGATTGGCGTTAATCCTGATGATGGTTTAAAAATAGGACTTTTGGATACCTATACTGTTTATGGTTTTGAACGAAATCCTTTTACGAGCCAACACAAATTTAAAGGCTCCTATTATTATGCCACCAATGGTTATGAATTAAATTATCGTGGAGAATTTGCCAATGTGATCGAGAAATTGAATTTTGCTTTAAACTTGAATTTCCAAAGCCCCAATTTTACTCAGAATTTCTTCGGGTATGGCAACGAAACTATCAATTTTGATAATGATCTGGGTATGGATTACAACCGTGTTAAAATTAGAAATTTTTCCATTTCTCCTGAATTGGTATGGAACTCACATCGCGGAAGCACAATAAGTTTTGGCGCTATTTATGAAACCATTGAAATTGATCAAACAAAAAATCGATTTGTGGACGGTAATCCCACCTTGCCAAATTATCTATTTGATGAAGTCCAATTTGCAGGTGCAAACACAAAATTTGAATTTGTTAATTATGACAATAGCGCTTATCCCACTATGGGAATGTTGTTCAATATTAATATTGGATTTAAAAGCAATATAGACCAAAGCAGTAAGACCTATGGTTACTTAACTTCTAAATGGAGTGTTGCCCACAAATTAATTTCTTCTGGAAAATTGGTACTGGCAACCACACTTAAAGGGCACTTTAATTTTGGAAATGATTTCGAATTTTACCAAGCCGCAAGCATAGGAGGAACAGATGGATTACGAGGCTATAGAAACCAACGATTCACTGGGAAACGCGCATTTTATCAAAATACCGATTTACGTTATTCTTTCAGCAATTTAAAAACGCCGTTGATTCCTATTAAAATAGGGATTTATGGAAGCTTTGATTATGGAAGGGTTTGGCTTCCAAATTTTGATTATTCAAAAAAATGGCACAACACCTATGGAGGCGGATTTTTTATAAACGGAGCAGAATTGCTGTCTGCAAATTTAGGAGTGTTCAATTCTGATGATGGAATACGGATTGCGTTCGGCTTAGGTTTCGGTTTTTAAATAATTATTAATTATTCGCGAAGTTTTTTCTTATAATGGCATTTATAATCGATGAAAATCTTTTCGTTATTTTAATTGATTTTTGTTTGATTGAAACAATTTTAATTCAATTGAAAATAAATTATGACAAAAAAAAATAATGATTAAAACCTTCCATATTTTTTGTATTTTTAAAGGTCAATAACCTCTTAAAATCACAAATGCCATGCGCGTAGTTGATAACAAAGAAAAAAATAGGTTCGAGACCGATATTAATGGCCATCTAGCAATTATTGAATATTCGGTTTTGCCGAACATTTTGTCGCTTAACCACACCGAAGTACCTAAAGAAATATCAGGACAAGGCGTGGCCAGTGAAATGACAGAAAAGGTTTTGCTGCAAATAGAACTCCGTGGTTTAAAGGTAATAGCAGCATGTCCATACACAAAAAAGTATATTGAGAAACATCCCGAATGGAAATCTATTTTGGCAACTGAAAGTTAATAGAAAAGCCCTTTCAATTCATTTTGAAAGGGCTTTTCCATTTAGATTTGCAGCATTTTAATCTACTGCATCCTCAATATCGTCCGCAACATCTTCTATTTTGTCACCAACCGATTTCTTTTCGCGGCAACTTGTGAGACCAATGCTCATTAGACCAATGGCGAATAAAATTAAAAAAACTTTTTTCATAATAATTTGTAGTTTAAAGGTTGATAATACATTTTTAAAAAATAGCAATCAAAGTCTACGGCCAGTGGCTAAGCGCCAAAGAATTCCAATAATGGCCAACACCAATAAAATATGAATGAAAGCGCCCAATGAAAAATAGAAATAACCAAACAGCCACCCTATTATTAAAATCACCACAATTAACCAGATTAAATCTCTCATAACTATATTGTTTTTTTGTTAGTATTCCTAAATCTACAATAAAAACCCTTAATCCTTGAAGATGTTTAACCGTTATTTAACTAAAATTGTAAAAAAACTGCAAAAGTATTTCTGAATATGTTTTTGCGTTAAATGTATATTTTTACTAAAAACTTGCAAATGGATTTTAAAAAGGAATTTGAAACGAACCGAAAAACATGGAACACCAAAGTTGCCATTCATGCCAAAAGTGATTTTTATGATTTGAAGAAGTTTAAAAAAGGAAAATCATCTCTAAATGTATATGAAATTAAGGCCTTGGGAAATGTTACAAAAAAGAAATTACTTCATCTTCAATGCCATTTTGGGCTGGACACATTGAGCTTTGCAAGAATGGGAGCTAACTGTACCGGCATAGATATTTCTGATAAGGCAATAGCTCTTGCGAAACAGTTGAACAATGAATTGAAACTTGATGCAAAATTTGTTTGCTGCAATGTTTTGGACACTTCACAACACCTTACAGAAAAATTCGACATTGTAATTACAAGTTACGGAACAATTGGCTGGCTGCCAGACTTAAAACCTTGGGCTAAAATGATTTCAGAGCGATTGAAACCGAGAGGCTACTTTTATATAGTTGAATTCCACCCCATAGCTTGGATGTTTGACTATACCTTTTCGCCGCCCATTATGAAATATGGCTATCAGCAAAAAGGTGCTATTTACGAAGAATACCAAGGGACGTATGCCGATAAAAATTCAAAGATGATAAGCAAGGAATACGGATGGAATCACAGTTTGGGTGAAGTGATAACGTCACTTTCCAAAGCAGGACTTCACATTGAATATCTAAAAGAACACCCTGCTTCACCCTATGATATTTTTCCGGGATTGTTGAAAAATGATGAAGGCATGTTTGAACTTCCTTCCAAAATGTATCCTTTAATTTTTGAAGTGAAAGCAATAAAAAAAACCTAACAGTTTAATTTGTTACATAACTCGCAATACCCCTGTTAGATTTTATGGTAGGAAGTTTTTATTAATGACTTTCGGCTTTCTTTAAAAGATTTGGAAATTTTTGTTTAAACTTATTTATTCTCGGAATGGAAACACTTTGAATATAAGGGTTTTCCGGATTGTTCTTTTCATAATTTTGATGATAGTTTTCTGCGTCCCAAAATTTTTGAAATGGCAAAACCTGTGCAGCAACTTTATCGCCACCTAGTTGTTTGTTCATTTTGTCAATCTTTTCATCTATTATTTTCTTCTCTTCATCGTTTTGATAAAAAATAATGGAACGATAAGAAGTGCCGTAGTCTGGGCCTTGCCCATTTACTTGGGTTACGTTTTGGGAACCGAAATAAACATCAATCAATTGACTGAAACTTACAACTTCAGGATCATAAATAACTTCAA
>DAIQBF010000147.1:0-8140 GCA_036781305.1 Lutibacter sp. | reverse complement strand
AATTTTTTGAGCTAAATCACGGTATTTTATTAAATCCGTTATTTCTTCATTAATGGCATCAATATCTTCAGGCGTATATTCTATTACGTTTGCAATTTCAACTTCATCTTCTACCCATTCTTCACTCGTTTCCTCTAAAGCTTCATAATCTTCCTCTAAAACACTAAATAAATCAATATCGTTTTTTGTGATGATTTTTTCCAGTTTCTTTACCAATGCAGCAAGAGTTCCATATATTGCATAAGTGGATGACGCCAATAATTTCCTTAAAATTAACGTCATTAATTGACGTTGACTATTAGGCAGTGCGTAAAGTTTTGGACGTTGTAAATATTCAGAAACCCATTCATATAATTGATGTTCTTCGTCTGATGGGATAAACTCTTCACAAAATGCTCTTCTTTCTGTGTAATTAATATATTCTAAAACTTGTCTTCTTAAAGTTCGGTGACAAATAGGAAGCAATCTGCTTTTTAATTCTTCATAATTTCCTTCGTCTAATTGTCTGCTGTATTGGCTTTTGAAGCTTTTTAAATCACCAAAAATAAAATCATCTATTATACTAACTAAACCATATAATTCTAAAATTGAATTTTGAAGCGGTGTTGCAGTCAGCAATACTTTTTTCCTATTTTGTAATATTTCTTTAATTACATTTCCAATTTTATTGGAAGCTTTATAAACATTTCGTAATCTATGCGCTTCATCAATAATAACCAATTCCCATTCAGTTTTTTCAATATAAATTGCTTTGTTTTTTGCAAAATGATAAGAGCAAATTACAATATTATCGTTTTGATTGAATGGATTGAGATTGCCGGATTTAATTTGTTCGTTAAAGGTTTTTGTTTCTAAAATAATTGAAGATAGAAAAAACTTATCAGCTAATTCCTGACTCCATTGCTTTCGCAAGTTTGAAGGAACTATTATTAAAAGTGTTCTTTTCCTTTCAGCCCATTGTTGGGATAAAATTATACCAGCTTCTATCGTTTTACCTAAACCCACTTCATCTGCTAAAATAGCACCTTGAGATAATGGTGATTGAAAGGCAAACAAAGCCGCTTCAACTTGGTGAGGGTTTAAATCTACCTGTGCATCTTGTAAAGAGGAGGTTAACTTACCAATATCATTAGATGGTCTTTGTCTGGTTAACTCGTATGCAAAATATTTAGCGTGAAAAGCCGTGAAATTCATTCTTTTTATTTCAATTTTTAGAAATACAAATAATTTTTTGATGATTGCCTAAAAAAATCTGTAGAGTGTAAATATAAAATAAGTTTTTTTAACATTTAATTAAAGTAGTGGAATATATAAAACATTTTGTTTCCTAATTAATAAACACTTGTATTTATTAATTAAATTATTTTTTGTAAAATAAAAAAACTATATTTGAGATTCAGAGTTGTCGCTAGGCAACTCATCTTTTTCATAGCAATTTTTTTTAACCCACCACGTTTATAGCAATTTTCGAGGTGGGTTTTTTAATATAAGACATTTAAGGATACCAAGAATATTAAGGATTTTAAGTACTTTATAAAAATGGTATCAGTATCATCGGTGTCAAAAACATAGGGTAAATGACACAAATGATACTGATACAATACATAATTGCTATAAGTATTCTGGCAATTAATTGGTATCACTTGTATCAAAACCCCTAAGGAAATGATACCAGTGATACTTGATACTAAAAGGAAACTACATTGTTGTCATCAAAATCTTCATCAACAATAGTATTTTCATTTTTACTTGCCAGGCGATAAGCACCATTAAACTTTACAATTAACCCTAATTTTACAAGATTGCTATGTGCTCTTTTGGCTGTAGGAACGCTTTTCCCTGTTATTTGACAAAACTCTTTTGCAAAATTATTGTAAGACAATAAGTTGTCCGAAAAAATAGTTTGTGCTATTTCTTCTAAAACATTATATTTTTCTTCCGTTTTTGCATTGTCGGGTTGTGTCCCTAAATCAGCGGTAGGAATTAAAATTCCGGTATTTGTAAATAAGAATGTTTCTTCAGAAAAAAGCAGCTCTAATGAATTTTGTTTGTATTCTTTAGGGCAATAATTTCCTTTAACAACTGTGAAATATCTTTTGTTTCCTTCCCCTTCCGAAAGTTGAATGGCTAACCTAACTTTTTGAACCAAGCCGGAACCTCCTTGTATGTGTTCTTGTCCCGGTGCTTGTCTGTATGCAGCTTTATTGATATGATGTACAAAAAGTATTAGGCAATTGTGTTCTTTGGATATTTTGTCAAATAATTTAACGGTATTTCTCATCGCCATATTATTGTTGCTGTCGCTTCCTTTAAAAATATCCCCAAAACTATCTATTACCACCAAATCAGCAGGGCTAATGTTTAATTCTTCATTAATTTTTACTAAAATTTCTTCCTGATCCATTGTATCAGCAAAAATGAAACGAAGATTTTCAACAGCTTCTTCATTTAATCCTTTAAACTGTTTGCTCACTAAAAAAGTTGTTGCTTCCTGGTTGTCTTCTGTTGCCACATAAATTGCACGTTTATGAAAAGGAGTAAGCTCGAAATCGAGAAAAGTTTTTGAGCCCAATGCAACTTGAATACATAATTGCCTTGCAAATTGACTTTTACCGGTATCAGGTTTTCCTGCCAATACTGCAGAACCCTTTTGCGGAAAAATTGGGTGCATTAAATATTTAGGCTCCAAATTACCCATTGCCATAAGCTCAACAGCATTAAAAACAACTTTGTCGGGGTTTAAAACCTCGGGTGCAGCTTCTTGTATGGTATTTGAAAGCAACACATTCAAATATTCTAACGTTTCCCCATTTGCAAAAAAGTCTGAAATATCTTTGCCATTATTAACAATTTCAGGTAAAACCAAACGGTGTAAACCGTGGGTTACAGATAAAATACTGGATTGTTTCAGTCCAGTACTGTCATTATCGTAAAGAACCACAATTTTATTAAAACGAAGTTTTAATTCATCGACAATACCTTTGTCTAAATTTGCCGTTTCGCTATTTAAAGTAATTGCATTAAAGCCTTTGGCTGACAATGCCATTGCATCTTTTTCACCACCGGTAATGATAATCATTTCATCATTATCAGGAAGTTGTTGCCATCCAAAAATATAATTTGGCTCTTTTGTACCCAAATATTGAAACTTGTACATTTTTTCATCTAATGGTTTGTACAATTTTACCCAATTTTCATTTTCATAAGCAAAGATGAATTTCTCGGAATCACTTTTAATAGTGTAAGGATTTCCTATTTTACTGGTAGTGCTAAATTCTGCAATGCTTACAACCTTAAATCTTTCAAGTGTTTCGGCTTTTATGCCAAACTTTAACCAAAACTTTAATTCTTCTTCATTAAAGGGTTTTTTCTTTAGTTGAAATTCTGAAACTGGTTTTTCCATTGGGCGATTTAATCTTGTTGGTGTTTGTTCTGAATCGAGCATTAACATAAAATCAGAATTGATTTTATTTAAGGTCTCCGGAAAAGAAAGATTATTTAATCTCATAACTAAATCAAAACAACTTCCATTGTCTTCGGTTGCAAAATCATTGTATCTCCATTCGCCAGTTTTCATTGCCGGGAAAATATTAAATGAAGGTGTTTCCTGTTTTTCCGCCAAAAAAGGATTGCTGATATTTTTTGCTGCAGATAAATTGGAAAAATTATGATAGGGTCTTAAATAGTGATCAAGAATTTCATAGCTGTTCACTTTAGCCAAAATTTCTTCTTTTCCAACGTTGACCATCACAATTCTTTTTTAGGATTATAATTTTCATCTAATAGAATTAGAATGTCTTCCAAACGATAATAAATTTTATTACCAAGTTGTGAAAATCCTATAAATCCGGTATCACGCCACATTTGGCTCGTTCTTTTGCTAATATTCATTAGTTGGAGGAACTCTTGATTGTCGAAAAAGACATTTTTTGGATCTAAATTCTGAACCAATTTTGTTTTTACGGCAAATTCAGTAACGCTATTCATAATTTTATCGAGTTTTTTGTCTGTGTTTTCGTAGAAATCCATAGGTTACTTTTTTATTAAGATTAAACATTGCAGCAATTCGCTTCTTTTGTAATAACGGCGAGCGCCGATACCGTGAGCAAGGACCTTTCCTTTGTTTGTCCAAGCCCAAAGTGTGCTGCTGTCGATTTTTAGGAATTGGCAAGTTTCCTCCCGCGTGAGCAATTCCTCACTGTTATTTTGAAAGTTTAACTCCTTTTGGAGTTGTAGAATGCTGTTTTGAAATGTTGTACTGATTAACTGTTGAAGTTGCTCAACTGTTAAGGTTTCCAGAAGGATTGAATTTTTAATCATAATCTTCTATGTTTTAGAATTATGATGCAAATTTCAAATGAGGTTTGTAGTGTTTACGGTGCGTTAGTATAGACTTTACGGTGCGGTTTTGTAGATTTTACGGTTCACTTTAAATTATTCTTCACATTACTTTTAATATTATAGTATATTTTTACTTTAATAGACGTTTTGCACCGATCCAATGTTTTAAGTTTATTTTCAAGATTAATATTAAACGGGTCTTGCTTTAACCAACTTTTAAACATTTCTGGTTTTATATAATCAATAATTAATTTATCTTCAACCATCATCCTATAAATGAAACTGTAATCTGCTAAAACAGAATTACTGTCTTTAAATTCTAAATGTAAATCTTCAAAAAAATTATGTCCAAAACTATTTGTAAATATTTGCGAAATTGAATTTAAATTATTGTGCATTTGAAACTTATTTGAAGCTACATAATTTTCAATAATTTTTACTTTTTCCTTTTCTTTTTCCTTTTCTTTTTTTTCTGCTTCTACTGCTGCAATTTTGTGTTTTTCTTTAGCTACTTTTTCTGCTGTTTCATACATAGTTTCTCTAATTGATGACGCTTTTAATTTAATTAATCTTGTTTCATAAATCAAAGTATCTATATTCTTTAATTGAGAAAATATTTTTTTAGATTCATCAAATTTATATTTGTTAATTTTATTGCTGATATTAGTTAAATAGCCAAATAGAACAGTCGCAATAAAATCAATTCTATCTTCCTCAGTTAATGTGTTTTTTGAATTATTATTTAAAAGATCAAACTGGTCAAGAGACTCTTTGTATAGATTTACAACACTTTGATAGCTTCTTAGTGTTTTTTGATAATATCCAAATATAAGATCAACGTAATGCCCATCGTTAATTTTTTTTTGTTGAATTGCTAACAAATCTTGATCAATTGTTACTTTGAAAGTGTCTTCAGCTAATATTTCTGCATCTTTTATCTTTTGGATAAATTCGTTTTTTGTAATAACTAAAGATTTGATTTTTTTTTCAATTGGATGGACTGCACTTAAAATATAAGGGGAATGATTATTTGCCGTTTCCTGTTTTTTATTTTTTTTAACATTTAAATTTATTGTTGTCCCTGGCTTCATTAAATCTGTAATGGATACTTTTTTATTTTGTTCTTCAATTTCATCAGGGGTTTGGAAGTTAATAAATTCCTCTGCTCTATGCCAGTTGATTGAGGTTAACACATCACAATCATTGCAAAAGGCTTTATTTTCGAAGGCCTTTAAATTCTCAAAGTCTGATTTATCATAATCAATCCTTATTCGTTCTGTTAGGTCCCAGTACTGCCCAATTCGTTTGCAATTGTCATAAGTAAAGTTATCAACCTTTGATGTGAAATAAAATAATTCGGTAAATGCTGTATTAAAATCGAAATGGTAGTATTCTTTGACAGAGAATTTCATAAAAGATTCTAATCTAAAAAATGCGTTGTTAAGTTTTTCTATTATATGGTCATAACTTATATTTTCATTTCTCGGAATATCCAAAAATGATTTATAAAGCAAATAATGATTTACATCACAAATACCTTCAATAAATTTCTTTAGCAGCTTATAATTAAAACCTCTTGATTTTATGGTATATTCAAAATTATATTTTTCTAATTCTTCAATATTTTCATTACTTAAACTTTCAATTAATTCAGCATAATGACCAGTTAAAAAATTGCGAGTTAAAATATCTCTTAATTCGTAAATGTCTGTTGATTTGTGAAATGGACTAGTAAATTCAATTAGAAAAACTGCAATGGCAGGATCACATTTGTCGACCTTCTTTTTGAACTTATCAATTTTTTTTTGGGTTATTTCTTGTTTTTCATCATAATCAGAACAAAGAGAATAATCTAAACGACCTTTGTCTCTTTCATCTTGCTCAATACAGAATACTTCAAAGCTTACCTTTTCGATTAAATATTCAATTATTGCTTTTTCTTCTTTTGTATACTCACGCATTTTTTTTCACAATTTTTAATTGTGAAAATAATAAAAAATAGGATGCAACTTAAAAGTAATTTGTTAATTCCATTGCTTTGTCCTTATTACTTTTCCCTATATAGGTTAAGAACATTGTTTCTGTGCTGTGTCCGGTGACATAAGTTAGGTATGAAGTTGGTATTACCCCATAAAAATTGGTGGCAAAAGAACGCCTGCCGATATGAGAGGCGACAAATCTCCATTTTTCATATAGTTTTTCTTCTTTTACCTTGGTTTTTTTATTGAATAAAACACCATTCATCAATTCATTAATTTCAGCTGCTTCACATACGTCTTTAATGTATTTATTATATTTTTGGTCTGAAATTTTTCTTGGAAAATTTCCGCCGTTCTTTTTCAAAATTGCCATAATTTTTGAATGCAGCGGAATAGTCATAATTTTATCTGTTTTAACCTGTGTAAACTCAATTAAAGGCTTTAGAACGCCTTCTTTATTTTTTTCATATCTAATCATTGATTTGTCAAATCGCAAAAAATCTGACACTCTTTGTCCGCAATAGCAGCTAATGATTAACCAATCTCTAGCATTTTGTAAACTGTCGGTTAATTTATTCTTTTTGATATTTTCAATTTTTGTTAACTCCTCATTATTTAAATAAATGTTATCAACTTTAAGATATTTAACTTTAATGCTGTCAAGCTGATGGTGCGTTTCAACGCCGTTGGATTTTGCGTGTCTGCAAAAAGTTTTAATAAATCGAATAGTTCTGGCCGTGGTGTTTGGTTTATACTTATTTAAGCAATATTTTTCAAAATCCATCTTGAATTTATTATCAATATTACGGATGTATAAAGTTGTTTTAGTATGGGCCTCATAACTTTTCACGAGCTCTTGAATGACTTTCCATTTACCAACACTGGTACTTTTAACTTCGTTCTTTTTAAAGTCAATATACACGCCTATATAGTCTGCTAATTTATCGGTATACTTTTCTTCTTCCTTTGCTGGATTGATGAAGTTTTTAAGCCATTCTGAATCAATCAAAACTTCACCTTTGCTTGCATTGTAGGCTTTTAAAATTGATATTTTCAGTCCTTTTAGATCAGTATCCAGATTCATAAAATTGGGGTCTTTTAAAAGCCTTTTTGATGGTGCTTCCTCTTTGGCATCCCAATCACCAGAATTAATGAAGAAATTTGTTTTGGCTTTAATGTCGGTTTTCCTGCCATCTCTTAAACGGATATAAATTACCGCAGGGTCGTTTTTACTTTGAATAAGTAGTTTGATTTTGGTCATAGCTTTTTTTTAAATATATTTGTATTATAAATATACAAAACTTAGCCCACACTTAGCCCACATTTATCAAAAATGATTCAATTTAATCCAAACTTAAACACGAAAATAAATAATGGAAAACCTTCAAAAGCCATATCAACACTGACTTTTTACAATGTTTAGTAAAAAATTGAGATTTTGGGATTTTAGAAATCGTAGTCCCTTCCTCTCTGCCAGAACACTAACAAAATCGAGCAAAATCGACAAAATCATAGGTTTTGCTCAGGTTTTATTTTTAGAGACCGACAAATTATATGATAAAATATCATATATTAGGTTCACAAATCGGTCAACAAATTTAAAACAACAGTTTTGTTGACCGATTTGTTGACCGAATTATCGCGAAAGCCCCTGTAAACACTAGGATTTTATACCTAGAAATTCGGTGGAATTTCACAGTGATTTTGAACCAAAAAATTGATTTATTGGTCAATAAAATCCAGTAAATTTGAATACCATAGTTGATTTGACTTTCGTCTTAAACAAAGTTTAACTTAAAAAGACGACAACTATGAAAACA
>DAIQBF010000146.1:6406-8173 GCA_036781305.1 Lutibacter sp. | reverse complement strand
TTCTCTTTTTCTTTCAGACTAAATTCGTTCAAACTATCTATAATGATTTGGTATTTATCAAAATAATATGGGTTGCATTTGATTAATGTGTTTAAGTTTAGTAATTCATTAATTGTCTGTGAAAAATTCACTACTCGCATAGCTCCTGATGCTGAAACAAATTGAATATTACGAATTAAATTCTTGGCTTTTAAACCATCTAAAATAAGTTGAAGTGAATACTCTTCCAAAATGCAATAATTTTCAGGGTAGCCTAAATCTGTAATTTTACTTCCAAGCATATTACTGACAACCCATGCACAATCTTTAGAATTATAACCATTTGTGAAATTAGAATGATTTAAATCTAAATCAACAGGTTTTCCTTTGTCGAGTATATAAGTTTTTTGATTTTTATAATTTGAAGACGAACCTATTATAAATGGGCTATGTGTTGAAATGAAAATATATAGTTTTTCTAAAATATTTGGATTAATATCAGAAAGTAAATCATTTATTAATTCAGGAACTTTTTTTTGTAATTCAGGGTGTAGATTGTTTTCAGGTTCTTCAATAATTAATATAATTCCATCAAAACTTTGATTATTGTTTTGGGGGTTATTTTTTATATGATCAATTAAAAAACGTAAATTATTTATTTGTTTTAGCCCTGAAGAAAGGTAATCAATATATAATTCATTGTCATCCGTTTTAAAAACTCGTTTTCCTACTTCTTCACTCCAAGGATCATCATTGTTTATTATTCTTTCGGCTGTAATTTTTTGAAAGTCAGTAAGTATTGAGGTCTTGTTTAAAAAATCTAAATTTTCTCTATTTACGCCACCTTGTCCGTTATACATAAAATGGATGCGGTCAGCTTTATTAGCTCCTTTTTCTGTATCATCGGTAGTTGCGATATAAATTTTCAATTCTAAATTTCCCTCTGATGAAGCTTTCGTATTGGTGAAATATTTTAAATATCTTTTTTTATCTTCGATTTCAAACTCAACAATACTATTCTCTTTTAAAAATTTTAAAGAATTTACATTGTCATTTAAATGAGATAGAGCATTTAAAACACTAGTTTTTCCGCTTGCATTTTTACCCACAAAATAATTCACATTAGAGAAATTATTAAAAGTAATTTCTTCTTTTATGTTTTTAAATAATTTTATTTTTAGTGATGCTTTCTTCATTTTTTTAACATTGTAGCCAACTTGTTTATCCCCGCCACAAAATGGCTATAATCCACCCAAATAGGGTTATCTTTTTGCAATAAAGTGGCTTATTTTTCGCTTGCATGTAGCAAATCGTTTATTGAATAATTATCAGTGCGTTAATTAGTTTAAAAGTAAGCATAAATTTTATAAAGTATTACCCAACGTTTTCTTTTAACTCCTTATATCTTTTATCGATTGAAAGACTTAATTTTTCAAAAAAGGAGTCGATAGTATCTAATAATTCTTTCAGATATACTATATTATTAATTTCTAAAAAATATTCTGTTCCGAAAGTCTTTACTCCTAATCCAGAAATTTGTCTAATAAATTCTAATTTACTCTCTTCAATTTCAGAATTTCTATGGGCAATTTTATTTCTAATATATTTTTGTTGATTTATTAAATTATATTCTCTTTCAATCTCAATGTACTCTAATTCAAAGACTTTAGTTAAATATATCCAATATTTATGAATATAGTCATTTCCATTCAGGTGTTTTATTTTAAGTTTTAAATCAAATTCATTTTCGATTAAACCCGTCAAAAGTTTAAGTTGTCCCTCAACCAA
>DAIQBF010000146.1:0-6396 GCA_036781305.1 Lutibacter sp. | reverse complement strand
CGAGGCGATACTTATAAATTCATCTTTGGCCTGGTTCTGCTCAATAATTTTCTTTTGCGATTCCATCAACTGACCAATCATATTCTTGGCAAAAACACCTACAGTAATAAGTATAAGCAGTATAAAGAAAATATTGATAAAATAGATGCTTTCCTTTGGCTTTGCTTAATTCTATTAATAATAATTTCTGAGTCCGCATAGTAATGCATAAAATACTGAGATTGAAAAGAACCCTCTTGTTCATTTGACGGTTCAAATTGTAATTCTGGATCATTTGAAATTTTATCTTTTAACTCAGTATCTAAGTTATTAATATATTCTTCAGAATTTTTAATAAGGTTTCTTTCTGCAATAATGATGTTAATTAAATCTTGATTGTAATAGTATAAATTATCCCAATTTTTTATATAATCTAAATTCGTAAAATCAAACATGAATTTCAGTTTTTAATGTTTGGTAACAGTTTTTTTTATCAGATTTGCACAACATAAAAATCAAACATTTTTCCGGCGTAGTAAATCGCTTATTAAATGTTTGTCGGTTCGTTATTTAGTTTAAATGTAAGCATAAATTTTATGAGGTGTTATATACCGTTATTTGTATAGTTTTTCTAATTTTTTTCTTTCCTCTAAAGTTGGATATCCTTCATAATCAACATTTGGATAAAAATCGGTTAAATTAATTTCTGATATGAATTCTGCAGGTATGTTTTTTATGAGATTATACTTTGTTATTAATTGTTTATTAACCTCTTTATTCGGTTGATCCAGTTCCCATATTCTTCCTAAAACTGAAATACTATTATATGTAAATACAGATTGTTCATATGTAGAAAATTGTGCTCTATAAGTTTTTAGATATTCATATTTAATTTTGTATTGTCCTTTTAAAATTTTAGAATTATTACAATAATTTACAGTTTGGAATAAGTGCCTAAAATAATGACCTAACCTCTGTTGATGTCCTCCAAAATATTTATAGTGATAATTTTCCTTGATTCTTTCTTGGAATGAGTATTTGTCATATTTTTCCTGATCCCAAACTGCTGGTATTTTTTGAAAAAAATCAAGAATTGGAACAATTTTTTCTTTTTCACATCTTTTTATCAAAATTTTCTCAAGAATAGGTTTACTTTCTTTACTGACTCCAAAGAAAACTATCAAATAGGATAAATTTATTATTTCTAATTCTAAAATTTCTATTTTCCTGTTTGCAATAGTCTTATTTAATTTGAGTTTATCAATGCTTTCTTTGGATAGAATTTGATCCAGAGAGTTAATATTTAATTCATTTTTTAAAAGCTGAATTGCTTCACCAATTTCACGATGAATACTTATAAACACTTTATTTCCAGAAATAATTTCTTCATTTGAAGATTTTGGATTTTTATATTCCCATTCGTCAATATTTCTTCGATGATATTCAATTAATTGAAAAAATCTGTTTTCAAATGCAGACTTCTCAAATGAACTTGTTTGATGTTTTAAAGTCAAATAGATTAAAAATACACTTAAGAACGAAAATATTCCACCAATTAGAGTTCCATATTTACTTCCAATCTCAAAATCAATATGATCTCCCCACCAATCGGTTTGATTAAAAATTTCAATTGTAAACCAAATGAATATAAATAATGCAATTCCTATTATTATGTTCTGGGCTAGTTTCATTTTCTTAAAATAATGGTATATAACTTCCTATATCATTTCAAAATTAGCTGTTTATTATTGAAATTCTCAGAATAAAATAATTTAAAATCTCAATTGATTATGATGATATTGTTTTTAATGAAAAAAGATGCAGATAGGCATCTTCCTCAATAATTTTCGTTTAGAATTTTTTTAGTATGGACTATGCACGTCTTAAATCTGCAATGTGTCTTAATTCAATTTCAGAAAATTTCTAATTTTGACTTAATCAAGATATGTAGATTTACTTACAACCATTTTTCGCACAAGTAATTCTTTCATTAGAATTAACCCAGTGTGTTGGCTGTTCTTTTGTGTCAAATCCGCATCCTGTTGTTCCGTCTTTTTGTCCATTGTGAACTTCTCCTGTTGGTAAATGTTTTACTGCCATAATAAATATTTTTAATTATAGTAAAAATACATTTTAAAATTTTCACATCATTACGGTTTCCCGTAATTAGTAATACATAAAAAACTAACCTTATTTTTATTTTTACACACACGTTTTTCACAACGCCTTATCTGGCCAGAATTCTTTTGGAGAACAATTAAAAATTTTAGCTATTTCATTAAGATGGTTAATATTATATTTTGCTCTTTTCGACGTAGCTTCAACATGTGAAATAAAACTATCGTTCATATCTAGTTTTTGAGATAGCTCCAATTGAGAAAATCCATGTTCTTTTCGCATAGTTTTTATCTTCTCAATTATATATTTTTCTATTTCAGTCAAAGTTTTATCTTATTTATTACAAAGAGCCACTAATTTTGATAAAATATCAATGGTACAAGTGCCATTATTTAAAATATTTTATTATATTAGCCCCAGAAATATTAAATTTGCGATTCTTCATATAGAAAATATTTGATGCGTCGCTTTGAATCTCGGACAGAAAACTGGTAATTTTTAGCACTCGAGATGATAAGTTAAGATGCTCACGACCTAGGCGTGGGCTCACTTATTGTTGTGCGGGTATACCAGTACCTCTGTTCGGTAAGTTGAGTTCCATGCCTTTTTTTATTGGTAATACTCCGCTTATATTCTTAGCAAAGCTTCTTCATTTTTAACAGTCTCGCTTCATTCATTAATCAATTTAACTGTTAAAAAATAAGCTATGAATACATAAATCCATCGCAAAAACGAATCCTGTGGCACATTTGTTCCGCCGGAATAATCGAGCCGCATCCTTGTGAAAAACAATTTGTTTTTTCTTTGGAAATGATGCAGCTGCCAAATTGAAATATGCATTTCAATAGGTGCACACAATCGGCTGTACGCAAAATTCTGAATCATGAAAATTGCGATTGAACACTAAAAAGACGCCCTATTCCTGTCTTCAAACTAAATAGAGCGCCATGGCAAACCAAAACTCACGTTTAATTTAACCAATTCTTAATAATAATGAAAAAAATTAAAATAATCAAGGCCTTTGGCATATTTGTGTATGCCCTTATTTTTGGGTGCTGCTTGTACAGCACTGTTGCGCTGGCCAACAATACGTCAATAGTTGAAAAAATGCAACAACAAACCCTGCAAGTCAGCGGTACAATTACCGATGCAAATGGCCCATTGCCCGGTGTTTCCATCACCATAAAAGGAAAACCCTCCGGCACCGTTTCCGGCCTTAATGGAAAATATACCATTGAAGTAGCTTCAAAAGACATCTTGGTCTTTTCTTTCTTGGGGTATAAAACAGCCATAATTCCTGTTGAAGGCCGCTCACAAATCGATGTGCAATTACAGGAAGACATGACAGCATTGCAAGAAGTGCAAATCAATGCAGGTTACTATTCCGTAAAAGACAGCGAACGCACTGGAAACATTTCAAAAATCACTTCCGCAGTGATTGAAAAACAACCTGTCTCCAATGCTTTGGCCACTATGCAGGGTCGAATGGCAGGGGTGTATATTACCCAAACCACAGGTGTTCCCGGTGGCGGATTTGATGTAAAAATCAGGGGGCAAAACAGTATGCGGTATAACGGAAACAATCCATTGTATATTATTGATGGGGTTCCGTATTCTTCTGACCCTATTGGAACCGGCATTAATTCCCCAGTATTGCCCGGCCAACCAAGTCCGCTCAATAGCATCAATCCCGATCAGATAGAAAGCATTGAAGTATTGAAAGATGCCGATGCTACTGCGATATATGGTTCACGGGGCGCCAATGGTGTGGTATTAATCACGACCAAAAAGGGTAAGTCAGGTAAAATGAGGTTTACCTCAAAATATTCCCAAGGAATGGGAACGGTAACCCGATTTATGGACCTATTGAAAACTCCTGAGTATATAGCGATGCGTAAAGAAGCTTATGCCAATGACGGTATTTCCCCTATTCCGGATTATGCCTATGATGTAAATGGAACCTGGGACCAAAACCGCTATACCGACTGGCAAAAGGAACTTATGGGAGGCACTGCCAACATAACCAATATCCAATCGTCACTTTCAGGGGGATCAGCTCAAACCCAATTTTTATTAAGCGGAAATTATAATAAGGAGACCACCGTTTATTTAGGGAATTTTAGTTATAGAAAAGGCAATGTGCATTTGAATGTGAATCATGAATCTGAGAATAAAAAGTTCAAAACCGATATATCGATAGGTTACTCGGCACAGAACAACAACCAACCTCGAATGGACATTATGCGGGAAGTTGTGAATATAGCGCCAAATGCCCCAGCGCTTTACAATGAAGACGGCACCCTGAATTGGGAGAACCTCACCTTCAACAATCCATTGAGGAATTTTCAAGGTAAGTATGAAGCCATTACCAATGACTTGATTGCCAACATCATGCTGTCCTATCAATTAACTGATGATTTACAACTTAAAACAAGTGTTGGCTACACGACCCTTTTTGCTAAAGAAACAACAGCCAATCCGTCCACACGATACCCTCCGGCTTTTGGATTAGGTCCTCAATATTCAACATTGCGGGCAAGTCAAGCCGCTAGGGAATCTTGGATTATCGAACCGCAATTGAATTGGGAAAGAATCATAGGACGGGGAAAACTTAGTGCACTCGTTGGCACTACCTTTCAATCCCAACAAGGAAATCAATTGGTGCAGTATGCACGCGGTTTTACGAGCAATAGTTTGATCTATGACTTGTCATCTGCATCAACAATAACAACTAACGTTAGTGAAGAATCAGAATATAAATACCAGGCGTTTTTTGGGCGTATTAACTACAATTGGCAAGAAAAATATATAGTAAACCTTACCGGGCGAAGAGACGGATCCAGTCGTTTTGGCCCGGGCAAGCAATTTGCCAATTTTGGGGCTCTTGGAGTTGCATGGTTATTTTCAAGAGAGAACTTTCTGGCCAACAATGGCATCCTAAGCTTTGGTAAATTAAGAGCCAGTTATGGGATTACAGGAAACGACCAAATTGGTGATTATCAATATCTGGATACCTATGCTTCATCGGGCGTTAATTATGATGGTGCTATTGGATTAGTGCCTGCACGGTTGTTCAATCCTGAATTTGGATGGGAAACAAATAAAAAAATGGAGATTGCCTTGGAAGCAGGTTTCTTTAAAGATCGAATTTTTTTAACCGCGGCATGGTACAACAACCGATCTTCAAATCAGTTAACGGGAATATCGCTTCCGGGAACTACCGGATTTACATCCATACAATCCAACCTTGATGCCACAATACAAAATAGGGGATTTGAATTAACCCTGCGAACTGTGAACATTCAAAAAAAGGATCTTAGCTGGACCAGCAGCCTAAACATGACCGCTGCACGCAATTCTCTGGTTAAATTTCCCAATCTTGAAACTTCTACCTATGCAAACCAGTATGTGATTGGGCAGCCATTGAACATTCAAAAAGTGTATCATTTTACGGGTGTTGATCCGCAATTAGGCGTATATACTTATAAGGATGTAAACAGTGACGGCATCATTTCAGGCACTGAAGATCAAAAAACCATCCTAAATTTTGACCCGAAATATTATGGAGGCCTCCAAAATCAGGTGACTTATAAAAACTGGCAACTCGATTTTCTTTTTCAGTTTGTGAAACAAATCAATTATGATTCATCAGTTTATTTTGGTCTTCCGGGTTCGCAATCCAACCAACCGGTCACCATTTTAAACCATTGGCAACAAGTAGGGGATTTAGCGCCTTATCCGATATATACAGATGGGTACAACAGCGACGCGGTGGACGCCTATTACAAATACTTTGACAGTGACGGCGCTATTAGCGATGCCTCGTATGTGCGGTTAAAAAATATCTCGCTTTCTTATGACATTCCTTTGAAAGACATGCAATGTAAGGTGTTCTTTGAAGGCCAGAATGTACTGACCTTTACAAACTATGATGGAGCTGACCCTGAGTTTACTTCTGCCGGGTATTTACCGCCGCTTAGAATCCTTTCTGCCGGTGTAAAATTTAGTTTTTAATTTAAAAAATATACAATGGAAAATTTAGAGAACAATAAATTAGATAAGTGGTACCACAAGGATACCCTTTGGAAATTCATCATTTTGGCAATATGCGTTTTGATAGTCATATTGTCATTGTACTCCTGCAATGATTTTGTGGAGATAGACATTCCAAACTCACAATTAACCTCCAAAGGTGTTTTTGAAGAAAAGGCGACAGCAAATGCTGCAATGACCGATATTTATTCGAAAATTCGGGATGGCGGCTTGCTTACAGGTTCAGCAACGGGATTATCTCATTTA
>DAIQBF010000145.1:0-8211 GCA_036781305.1 Lutibacter sp. | reverse complement strand
TGGCAACCTGTTGGTTCCGATCCCAGATCATCGAAACAATAGTCTTTGGTGTCCTCGTATTTTTCCAACACTTCAAATCCGGTTTCATTGAAATTGTTCACGATATTGCGTGTTGGAATTGTTTCATATTTAATTTTATGCCAATTGGAACTTGGCAATAAATTCATCAGCGTTGTTTTTCCGCAACCTACCGGGCCCGACATCAACAATCCTTTGTTAATGTCTAATCCAATTATTGCTCCAGCATTTTGGTCTTGAATAAAGTAACAGTATAATATCAACAGCAAAGCTTTGTCTTCTTTGTGTAGTTTGAAATTTTTTTCGAACATGAAAAGACTTTTGACTTGGAGGAATAATTTTAATTTGTAAAAACTATAGCCAGGGATGCTTTTATCCGATTCACTGAATAGAAATTTCGACAATCTTTGGATTTTAATGCGTGATGTTTTCATAATGTTGTTTTTAGTTTTAAATTAATAATTTGAAATTTTATCATATTTGTTCATTTTTACTCACTCAATATTTTATTGGTTTTGGTGTTCGTGGATGTTTAATTTTACTTTCTCTTGTCAACAGAAGCTTGATCAAAACTTATCAAATTAAACATCTACTCATCCCTCTTTTATTGGTTTTTGTATTCGTGAATGTTTAACCTTACTTTCTCTTATCTGTTGAATCTTGATCAAAACTTATAAGGTTAAACATTTCTCTCAATCTGCTTCTCACACGGTTTCCATAACGTGCTTCTAATTCATACGCGTTGAGGTTGGTGGTGATGTGGGTTTTGCTTCGGCTCCGCTCAGGAACCTCCATTGATTTTTTGAAAACATCATAACGCGAGAGTAAAATTTCACCCATCACATTGCAATCTTTTGTGTAATGGCAGCCTGTTGGTTCAACGCCCAGATCATCAAAGCAGTAGTTTTTGGTATCGTTGTATTTTTCCAATACATCGAATCCAGATGCATTGAAATTGAATACGATGTTTCGAGTTGGAATGATTTCGTAATTTGTTTTGTGAGGTGCCAAGTATGGCAACAATTTCATCAGCGATGTTTTTCCGCATCCAACAGGGCCCGAAAGTAACAATCCTTTGTCGGTATCGATTCCCATATTTGCGCAGGTTTGGTGGTCTTGAATGAAGTAACAGCATAGTTTAAAAAGCAAAGGTTCATCTTCTTTGTAGAGTCTGAAATTTTTATTGAAAACCAGATGACCTTTGATGTTGAGGTAGGTTTTTATTTTTTCGAAATCGTAGTGAACGATGTTGTTTTTTAGATCTCCGATTTGAAATTTTGAGGTGCCTTCGATTTTTATGTGTGGTGTTGGGTTCATAGCATTTTGTTTTTAGTTATTGACTGTTTGGTTTTAATTAAATGATTCGACATTTCATCATGTTTGTTCATTTTTGTCTTGACACAAAAACGAACCAAAAAAGTCAAGCCTTGGATTTTCGACGGTCAAATTGGTTCTTGAATCCTAAAAGAAATGAACTCGCTGCGCTCAAACAGCATTTCTTTTTACGGATTCTTCAAACATTTGACGCTCGCCTCCAAATCCTATGGCGGTTTTTTTAATTGCGATTATAATAAGATTTTCAACTATTTACGTTTGTCGGTAGTGGAACTATCAAAGCTGATCAAGTTGAACATTTACTCACTCATTTTTTATTGGTTTTGGTGTTCGTGGATGTTTAACCTTACTTTCTTTTGTCAACAGAAGCTTTATCAAAACTAATAAGGTTAAACATCTCCCTCATTCTGCTTCTAACACGGCTGCCGTAACGAGCTTCAAGTTCTTCAGCGTTGAGGTTGGTGGTGATGTGGGTTTTTGTGTTTTTGGTTTTGAAAATATCATAGCGCGAAAGCAAAATTTCTCCCATCACATTGCATTCTTTGGTGTAATGACAACCGGTTGGTTCAACGCCAAGATCATCGAAACAGTAATTTTTGGTGTCGTTGTATTTTTCCAACACTTCAAATCCGGCAGCATTGAAATTGAAAACAATGTTGCGTGTTGGAATGATTTCGTAGTTTGTTTTGTGTGGCGCCAAATAGGGTAATAATTTCATCAGCGATGTTTTTCCGCAGCCTACGGGGCCCGATAACAACAATCCTTTGTTGGTATCGATTCCCATTTTTGCACAGGTCCAGTGATCCTGGATGTAGTAACAGCATAGTTTGAAAAGCAAAAGTTCATCTTCTTTGTAGAGTCTAAAATTTTTATCGAAAATCAGACAGCCTTTGATGTTGAGGTAGGTTTTTATTTTTTCGAAATCGTAGTGAACGATGTTGTTTTTTAGATCTCCGATTTGAAATTTTGAGGTGCCTTCGATTTTTATGTGTGGTGTTGGGTTCATAGCATTTTTGGTTGTTGGTTGTTGGTTGTTGGTTGTTTTACAATGGTTCATTGTAATTTTTGTTTCTGGTGGTATGCAAGTTGTCCCTAATCTGGACTGGCGGCAAAAAAGTGTTTTTTTCCGTTTGAATTTCTTTGAATTTTAACATCCAGTTTTGCGCTGTTGCCTGCCAATCGACAATTTTTATTTTTCCGCCAATTTTCCAACCAATTCCCTGGTAGTGATTGAAGAATTTTTCAGCTTCAATTTGGGGCCAGTTTTCTTTTTTAAAAAAAGATAAAATTTCATTTTTTTGCTCGGCTTGGCAAAGTTTATAAAAGTTTGTTATTTGTTTATTATGTTTGTTATTGTTTATATAAGGCCCCGATACTTGTACACAAGCTGTACCACTTTTGGTACTGACTTGTCCCGCTACTTGTTCACTACCTGTACCACTTCTGGTACGGACTTGTTCACTACTTGTACCAAAATTGAACATCTTAATACTGCTGCCAATTTGGGGATTGTATGAAGGCAAATATTCCAGATATTGCCACTCATGTAAATCTTTCAGGCATTTGTGATATGTACCCTTGGAGCCGATTCTGGATAATGACATAATTTCATTTCTGTTGATGTAAAATTCATCGGAAAAACGCGCATTATTCCACTGATAAAAAAGCACAACATACATGCTCACGTGCGTAGCATTAAAGCGTTTGTCTTGGCTTAAATTCTGAAAAAAAGTATTGAGATGCTTTATGTAATTAACCTCCAACACTCCACTTAGTAATTATGTTTAAAGCTCTTATCTTTCATCACTTTGTAAATTTCCTCAGCATCATAAAAAATAATTCCTCCAATTTTTGTGTAGGGAAGCTTTCCGTTAATTCTTAGGGTTTGCAATGTTCCCGAGCTTATTTTTAACATCTTCATCATTTCTGACGATTTTAGGTATTTTTTGGTACCAGTGGTTGATGAGGTTTTTAGAAGTTTTTTGATTTCTTCCAATAAATCGGTTTTAAATTCCCTTAAATCGTCTGAAGTAATAATTTCTGCTGCCATTTTTAAATTGTGTTTTTTAGTTAATTAAAATGTTTTATAGCGATTTGACTTTCGTTGTACAAAGCTGGGTAGTTTTATTGACAATCTTTCGGTAGTTGTTCGGTAGTACCGAAGAAATTTAACATTTTAAAAATGCTATACTATTGATATACATTGATTTAGTACTATAATTATTTTAACAAGAAGTGGATTTTGATTTTGATTTCGGCATTCGATTAAAAATAGCCATAAAAAAACCCTTTTTTATCCAAAAAAGGGTTAAAAATAAGTTTTCGGCAGTTAATCCAACTACCGAAGAAATTTGATACTTTAAAATATTATATATGTGATATACAGTGTTTTAATGATTAAATTATTTTTCAAAAAAAAGTAAATTTTATCTTATTAGGTGCTATACAACGGATACAAAAAAACATTTGTTTTAGGAATAAAAACGGGTTTTCGCCCGTTAATCGGCAACACAGCTAAATGATATAAATTATAAGGACAAATCCCATATTACGATCTATTAATGCGATTATTATCCAAATTTATTTTTTGCATCAGGCTTAATTTTACTTTATCAATAAATTTTGTTGGATCTTGATCTCTAGCCTTAATTTCTCCATATGTTTTATAAAAATTACCTAAATCTATCTCAAAAATTAGTTCACAAATTTTTACCACTTTTTTTATTTCCGCTTTGCCATTTCTTAATGATCCTGAAGCTATTAAGCCATATATCATTTCTACTAATTCTGTTTTGGTTCCTGTCCAGGATAAATTATTTAAAACAGCCGGCTTCACTTCTTTTATGGTGAGGTTATTTTCTAATTTTAAAAGATTATTCAATTCCAAATCATAAAAACTCGTCAATAAATCGTACTCAACAATTTCTGCCGCCTTTTTACAGTGACTTGTTGAAAATTGAGGATCACCATCCAATCGGGTAGTATCCAAATAAATTTCGTACTGTTCATTGCTTCTTAAAAAGTAAATCTTGTCAAGACGTTTTTCCCTGTTTCTGCAGTAACGATAAAATTCACGTTGTTTGTATTTTTTAATTTCTAATTTTCTTATTGCAGCTTCAATAAAATTGCGTTGTTCCCGGATATTTGATTTGGGTTTGTCCGTTTGAAATTTTTGCAATTGTGAAAAGTATATTGCCCTACCATATACATAGGGCTTTTGATATTTAAAAAAATTTATTTCTGACTCTATTGAAGTAAAATTATCTTTCTTTAATAAGAATCGTAATTCCTCTAAACACAGTACTGATAATTTAACGCTTTCATGTATTTTGTTTGATTCAATGATGTTGGATTTTTCAATTTTACTAAGTTTGGTAGCATAACCTGAAATGATCGTGTCAATTTTTTTCATGGTATTTTTTTTTGTTATTAAGTGTTTATAAACAGTTGAAATTCGCTAAGAATAACATCTTACTATTGATTAATTTGGACTTTTTTACTGTTGTTTGGTTAAAATTCTCATTTTTTAAATGTTAGGATATGCCAATCATATTCCAAAGACTTTTGAACTTAAATTTCTTAGAAAAAATTCGGATTTAAATGGAATACACAAAAACTTATTGCGATAGGTGACCGCAACAGAATTTCCATAGGTGAAGGGCAACCCATGGTATGTTTTAAAAAATTAATTAAAAAATGAAATAAATAGCAATTGTTTTGTTTGCCCTTCTATTTAAAACTGGTTGAATTAAAATGCTAAAATTAACCCCTCCCCTGTCTTTTATTATTTTTTCTCGTCGTTTTGAAGTGTACCCATCATTTCCATAGAAAAATTATCTTTTGCCTGAATGTAGGCCACTTTTGGAATTAACATCGCTCCCATTTTTTTCTTTTCAAAAGTTGCTGAAAATCCAAAATCAATTTTTTTAAAGTCCAGTTCCTTCGTTCTTTTAATTGTTTGGTATAGCAATTGTCTATAAATTTGGAATTTTAATGCATAGTCATAGTCCATTCCAATAAGTGACGGAACGTAGGTATGCTCCATATTCTTATAACAAAACATCACTCCAACGGCTTGATTCGTGGTTTTTTCTTCGGTATTATTTTTTAAATACAGCAACATAAATTCCCAGTTGGGATGGTTTTCCATTTTACTGAAAACCGCTTTTGGATAGGTAAATGTATTTATGGCCTGATTTTTATTTTTCACATTCTTATATAAGTTATAACAATGATCCATTTCACTGTCTGTTAACTGATTTTTTATCACTATTTCAAAAACTTTTTCAAAAGGCAATACCTCTTCCAAGAAATGGCGTTTGGAGCGCTTGGAAAGTGAATTGATAAAGCCGTCAACATTATTCCATGGCAACTGTTCGACGACACAAGAATCGGGCATGTTAATTTTTAAGAACCCCCGATTGTGAAAGATTGTATTGAGCTGCATATTTTCTTCGAAATCTCTAAGAATTAACATATCAGCATTTAGTTCCTGATACACTAATTCTGCCTGCTCAAGCAATAGCACTATTGCTTCTTCAGCCATTGGATGGGATTTATTAATATAACAATGGTTTCCTTCCGTGAATAAACAACCCATTGACAAAACTTTTGAAGTAAGGTATAATGGATCTTGTTTTCTTGTTTCCTCTAACTTTAAAGATATGGACTCTGATGCCAACATATCATCTTTCCAGAGACCATGGGTAAAAAAAGTAGCCACTATTGGGGTGTTATTTTTGTCTTTGATTATAAAATAATGAAAATCCCGATTATTTATTTCTGGATCATCGTTGTTTGAAAAAGCACTTTCTAAAAAGTGCAAACCTTCCCAATCGAATGTATTTTGCTTTCCCAATAGTTGGTTCCAATTATTTTTATCGATATTTTTTATGGATGTTTCGTGTTGCATTTGCAGGGATGATTTTTTGCTCACCTCTTCTTTGAGCATATCCGTTCCATTTAAACCAAAAGCCTGGTATATTTTATTAAGGCTGTTCCCTGATTCTGCCAATGCCAATGGTAAGAAATTTACCATTGCATCTATCAATGCCTTTATTTCTTCTTTTTGATTGTGTCTGGAAAGTGTGATTCTAATCCCCGTATTTTTTACAGGAACAGCCGGATAAATTGCCGGGTTTACAAAAAACCCTTCTTTGAATAAATTTTGAACCAACTTATAAGTTGTTAAAGGCATTGCCGTACCGAGGAAAAATACCGGGGAATTGTTTTGAATTATAATAGGCAAAGAAGCTTTTGAAAGCAATTCATTAAAATATGCAATTTTTTCTGCGAGTTCCAATTGCAAAATATTTATTTCAGGAGAGAGGTGAATATTTGCAGATGCTATGGCGGCAGCGACCGAAGCCGGTTCCAGTTGGGCGGAGAACGTTAATGGACCTCCATAGTTTTTAATCTTTTCACGCAATAATTTATCCGAACAAATTAAAGTGGCGCCACTCGCCCCAAATGTTTTGCTCAAAGTTGTCATTAGCATCACATTATCAGGCAATTCTTTTAAAACACTTGATACGTAACCCGTTCCATTTTTTCCTTTCCAACTCATTCCATGCACATCGTCAAAATAGAGATGCAATTGCGGATATTTTTTGCATAACTCCATGAGATCTAAAATGGGCGCATAATCTCCAAACATTGAGTATACCCCATCTGCCATATACCATATTTTATTGCATTTAGAAGTGAGTTGCTTAATTTTATATTCGAGCATGTCCATATTGCTGTGCCTGATCATTTCTACCGGAATGCCCCTTAATTTGAGGAACTGGCAAGCATTTTGAACACTCCAATGTACCTGATGGTCAAGAATCACCCCATCTTCGTCTCTAATTGCTGTTGGAATAACAGCCATATGACCCAATGTACTATTCTTGGTAATGATAGGTGGAATGCCATACATGGTCTCAATTTTAGCTTCCAGTTCAGCATATAAAGGATTTGAAATGTAAGATTTAGACAAAGGGAATTGCGTACCGTATTTTTGTATGGCCGAAATAGCAGCATCTTTTAATCTTTGATCCTGTTCAAGACCAAGGTAGCCTGTTGTTCCAAAATGAAACATTTTTTTTCCTTTTATCTGGATTGTTCTGCCGTTTAAATATTCATCCTCAGCGTAAAGATGCAATACTCCTTCCTTTTTAGCCCCAGAGAACACTTCATCAACAGTGTCAATAAAATTGTTGTGTTTAATTTTTGCCATAGTTTTTAAGTAATTAAATGAATTCGTTTATACTAATTTAGATGTACAAAAATTAAAATTCCATAAAAAAAACAATACGATTTTAACTCTTTGAATAAAAATCCTTTTATGACAACTTAAACTACTGATTTGATAAACATTATTGATTGTTTCGTATAGAATACATTAATTTGATTGAATTTAGTTGATTCAATAATTTTATTTTGTTTTACTTTACTTAAAATTGTATGAAATGAATACTAAACTATTTGAAAATGAGTATGCCAAATTTTGGATTAAGGACCAAATACTTTTTTTTGAATATAAGCCTGAATTGGTTATTGATTTAGCGGCTGCACAACGCATAGTTGCTGACCGAATTCAATTTCAGGATGAAATTGCCTATCCGATTTTTTGTGATATTCGGGGCGTTGTAAATTTTGATAAGGCGGCTAGGGATTATTTAGCACAATCCGGCTCTGTTCTAACTAAAGCTGTTGGATTTCTTGTTCATCAAAAAGTAACGCAAACCATTGCCACTTTCTATGTCAATATAAATAAGCCCACAGTTCCCACCCAATTGTTTGAAGATAAATCAGCAGCATTGGCATTCCTTTCAAATTATATATAATTCACATCATTTTTTTAATTGACTATAA
>DAIQBF010000144.1:0-8218 GCA_036781305.1 Lutibacter sp. | reverse complement strand
TTAATTCATTAAATAAATCGACCTGTATTACCGGATTTTTAAAAAAGCTTCCGCTGTTTCCAATTTCTTTAGGATCAGGAAGTTTACTTTGCCTGATGGCGATTACCGCGTCTGTAATTTCTTTGATGGAAGGATTTTCTTTATCGGTCAACAAATCTTTTATGGCACCATATGAAATATTGGTGTCGTGATTTTTTTTGGTGAGTTTAAAAGTAACATTGGTAATGATGAATTTTCCCTTTAATTCATTTTTAAAAACAGAATTCCGATAACCAAAATTACAAGCTGCATTCGTGAAAATTTTGGTTTTGCCTGTAGAAATTTCAATAGCTTCCAATTGCTGAAAAACATCTTTAATTTCAACGCCGTAAGCACCGATATTTTGAATTGGAGAAGTGCCTACATTTCCTGGAATTAAAGCCAAATTTTCCAATCCGCCATAGTTTTGGGAAACACACCAAAGCACCAATTCGTGCCAGTTTTCACCAGCTTCCGCAGTTACCAAAACTTCATCTTCAGCAAAATCATTAACGATAATCCCTTTTGTGTTTAAGTGGATGACCAATTTTTCCACATCGCCGGTCAGTAAAATATTGCTTCCTCCGCCCAAAATAAATATGTTTTTTTCCAAAGCGATTATTTCCTTTAATTCTTTAAGGGAATTTACGGAAACAAAACGTTTGGCATTTGCATGAATGCCAAACGTATTGTAAGGTTTTAATGATATGTTTTGTTGAATTTTCAACTATTTCTCATTGTATTTTTTCAGGGCAACTTTTAAAATTTCTACAGAACGAACGAGATCCTCTTTTTTGAGCACATAAGCAATTCGAACTTGTTTTGTGCCAAATCCTTTGGTGGAATAAAATCCAGCCGCGGGTGCTACCATAACAGTTTGGTTGTCCAAATTAAAATCTTCTAGCAACCATTGCGCAAATTTATCGGCATTATCAACAGGAAGTTCCGCAACACAATAGAAGGCACCTTTTGGCGTGGCCACTTTTACGCCTTCAATTTTATGTAACTCAGCAATTAAAATATCTCTTCTGGCTTTATATTCAACAATTACCTCATCAAAATAAGATTGTGGCGTTTCCAAAGCGGCTTCACTGGCAATTTGTTCAAAAGTTGGCGGACTTAACCTTGCTTGTGCAAATTTTAAAACCGTACTGAGAATTTCTTTGTTTTTACTGACCAAGCAGCCAATTCGTGCGCCGCACATGCTGTAACGTTTTGAAACAGAATCAATAATTATGGCGTGATCATCTAAGCCAAAACTGCTTAAAACGGAGTGGTACTCTTCATTGTCATAGATAAATTCTCGGTAAACTTCATCGGCAATTAAAAATAAATCGTGTTTTTTTACAATGTCAGCCAGTTTCTGAATTTCCTCTTTGGAATATAAATATCCCGTCGGATTGTTGGGATTGCAAATTAAAATGGCTTTGGTTTTTGAAGAAATCAGCTTTTCAAATTCCTCCATTGGAGGCAAGGCAAAATTATCTTCAATTTTTGAAATCACCGGAACAATTTTTACGCCAGATGCGGTTGAAAAACCAAGGTAATTCGCGTAGAATGGCTCAGGAATAATAATTTCATCACCAGGATCTGTAATGCTTCCCATGGCGAACAATAAGGCTTCAGAACCGCCGGTAGTGACAATAATTTCATCGGCAGTTACGGGAATATTTTTTTTGTTATAATAGTTTGCGATTTTTTTTCGATATTCTTCGGAACCTTCAGAGCGGCTATAAGCAAGCACTTCAACAGTGTTATTTTTTACTGCATCAAGCGCAATTTTCGGTGTTTTTATATCTGGCTGCCCAATATTTAAATGAAAAACCTCAATTCCTCTTTTTTTAGCATTTTCGGCATAAGGAACTAATTTTCTGATTGGGGATTCGGGCATAGTTGCACCTTTAAATGAGATTTTAGGCATTGTAAATTGTTTATAAATAGTTCTTACAAAATTGCGAAATTAATTTTGAAATTTGTGGGTTTTAGGGTGATTTATTAAGGGTTAAAATTTTTGTAAAAGTTATGTTATATTTAAGTGTTTTTGTAACTTAACAAAAAAATTAAAAGCGAAATATATTGTATCTATATTTTAGAACTGTTGTTTTTTCGATAATCGTCTTCTTTGTTTGGACAAATGCAATTTCTCAAGGCAGGTTTCAACTCAAAAATGATGCGGAAAAGCAATCTGTTTCGTTTAAGTTGTTAAATAATTTAATTGTATTTCCCATAGAAGTTAACGGAAGACCTTTGAATTTTATGTTGGATTCAGGTGTTGGGTCAACGCTGTTATTTAATTTATACAGCAAGGATTCTGTCATTCTCAATAATAAGGAAAAGGTCAAGTTACAGGGATTGGGAAGTGAAGAGGCGGTAGATGCCATCTTGTCTAAAGGCAACGTATTCACCTTTGGGAATGTGCGAGGCTCTAATCAAAGCCTATACCTAATTTTGGATGATAGTTTTGATTTGTCATCAAAGCTTGGGATCACCATTCATGGCATTATTGGCTATGAAATTTTAAAAGATTTTATTGTTGAGATAAATTATGGCAAAAAACGAATTACCTTCTACAATCCCAATACCTATAAATATAAAGTTTGTAAAAAATGCGAATCGTTTGATTTGTCGTTTTATAAGCTAAAACCATATATTGATGTTGGGATAAAATTAGATAAGAATTCAAATAATATTATTCCGGTTAAACTTTTAATTGATTCTGGAGGAAGTGACGCCTTGTGGCTGTTTGAATATAGCCATCCCGATATTTTGCCTCCAAAAAAATATTTTAATGATTTTTTGGGAGAAGGTTTAAGCGGATCTGTTCATGGAAAAAGAGCTTTTATTGATGCGTTGGTGATTGGAAAATTTGAATTGAAAAAGCCAACGGTTTCATTTCCTGATTCATCATCAATTTCTAACGCACGTCAGTTTGAAGAACGAAACGGCAGCTTGGGCGCTTCTGTCTTAAAACGGTTCAAAGTGACATTCGATTATGGAAATAAAAAAATCTTCTTTAAAAAAGGGAGTTCTTTTAAGGAGCCTTTCAGGTATAATATGAGTGGCATAGAGCTTGTTTATAACGGAAAACTGTTGGTAAGAGAACAAAATTATGCCTCAATCGGGTTAACAGACAGCAAAGCCAACAAGCAAAACATCATTATTTTGGACTATAATTATAAATATACCTTTAAACCATCCTATAAAATTCATAATTTGCGTGAAGGTTCTCCTGCATACAATGCCGGTTTATTGGCAGGAGATATCGTGATTAAAATTAACGGAAAGTTTACCTATGAAATGGAGCTAGATGAAATAATCGGAAAATTTTTTCAGAAGGAGAATTCAGAAATCTCATTGGTCGTGGAAAGAAATGGACAAGATTATGAATATCATTTTTATTTAAAAGACATGTTGAAATAAAAAAACCTTCATTTATGAAGGTTTTTTTTTTATATTAATTATTTGAAGATTACTCTTTTAAAACAATTCCTTTAATTTGTAAAGTTTTAACAGGTTCACCTGCATTAGAACTTACGGTAATCGTTTTTGAGAAACCTCCTGGTCTATTGGTGGCATATTTAACTTCAATTTCACCACTTTCTCCCGGCATAATAGGTTCAGTTGGTTTTTTTGGAACTGTACACCCACAACTCGATTTAACATCGCTGATCACCAAAGGAGATTTTCCAACGTTTTTAAATTTAAATGTGCGTACTCCATCTGCATTTAATGCAATTTTACCGTAATCGATAACTTCGGTAACAAACTCAAACGCAGGAGCATTTGAATCTTTTGTTTTTTCGGTTTCCTGTTTTTCTTGGGCATTCATAGTGAATGTTAAAAATCCCAATACCATTATTGTAATAATTTTTTTCATGTTTTTTCTATTTAGAATGTAAAGTTAATACTTTTTTTATGTTTTCAAAATATTTTATGATATCCCTTATAATTGTACATTTGCCAATTGTATTACAAATAATATACCAAAATGAGCTTAGCAACAAATTATAGTCCCAAAGAAATAGAAAATAAATGGTATGATTACTGGATGAAAAATAGCTATTTTCATTCAACACCCAATGAAAAAGAACCATATACCATTGTAATTCCACCGCCAAACGTAACCGGTGTTTTACATATGGGGCATATGTTGAACAATACCATTCAGGATATATTGATCAGAAGGGCAAGGTTGAAAGGATTTAACGCCTGTTGGGTTCCCGGAACAGACCATGCATCTATTGCCACAGAAGCTAAAGTTGTCGCTAAATTGAAAGAGCAAGGAATTCAGAAATCGGACTTATCAAGGGAAGAATTTTTGGAACACGCTTGGAAATGGACGGATGAGCACGGCGGAATTATTTTGGAACAGCTTAAAAAACTGGGTGCTTCCTGCGATTGGGAACGCACGAAATTCACGATGGACGCTGATTTAAGTGAATCTGTCATAAAAGTTTTTATCGATTTGTATAAAAAAGGACTGATTTATCGCGGTTACAGAATGGTAAACTGGGATCCTTCCGCAAAAACAACCTTGTCTGATGAAGAGGTAATTTATGAAGAAAAAGCGGGTAATTTATATTATTTAAAATACAAGATTGAAGGCAGTAACGATTTTTTAACAATTGCAACCACACGTCCGGAAACTATTTTTGGAGATACTGCTATTTGCATCAACCCAAATGATCCGCGTTTTTCGCATTTAAAAGGCAAAAAAGCCATTGTTCCCATAGCCAACAGGGTAATTCCTATTATTGAAGATGACTATGTGGATATTGAATTTGGAACAGGTTGCTTAAAAGTAACGCCTGCACACGATCCAAACGATAAAGTTTTGGGAGAAAAACACCAATTGGAAGTGGTGGATATTTTTAATGATGACGCCACGTTGAATTCCTTCGGATTGCATTACGAAGGAAAAGACCGATTTGTTGTTCGGAAAGAAATTACCAAAGAATTGGAAACTATAGGCAGTTTGGCCAAAATTGAATCTTATGTTCATAAAGTTGGAACTTCCGAAAGAACCAAAGAAATTATTGAACCAAAAATTTCTGCCCAATGGTTTTTGAAAATGGATAGTCTTGTAAAGCCAGCTTTAAAAGCAGTTTTGGAAGATGAGGAAATTCACTTTTTTCCCAAACATTATAACAATACCTATAAACATTGGCTAGAAAATATCAGGGATTGGAACATCTCTCGCCAGCTTTGGTGGGGACACCGAATTCCGGCATATTTTTATGGTGATGGCGTAAACGATTTTGTGGTGGCTTCAAGCTTGGAAGAAGCCATTGTATTGGCTTCTGAAATCCTCGGAAAAAAGTTAGGCCCAAACGACATTAAACAAGATCCAGATGCATTAGATACGTGGTTTTCCTCTTGGTTATGGCCAATTTCTGTTTTCGACGGAATTAGATTTCCCGACAATAAAGAAATTAATTACTATTATCCGACCAACGATTTGGTGACAGGACCGGATATTATTTTCTTTTGGGTTGCACGGATGATTTTTGCAGGTTATGAATTCAGAAATGAAAAACCTTTTTCCAATGTTTATTTTACGGGAATTGTGCGTGATAAACAAGGCAGAAAAATGTCTAAATCCTTAGGAAACTCTCCCGACCCAATTGAATTGATCGAAAGATTTGGCGCAGATGGCGTTCGTGTCGGAATGTTATTGTGTTCAGCCGCCGGAAACGATTTGTTGTTTGATGAAGATTTGGTGGCGCAAGGACGTAATTTCTCCAATAAAATTTGGAACTCCTTCCGTTTGATAAAAGGATGGGAAGTTTCAGAAACCATAGAACAGCCAATAGCTGCAAAAGTGGCCATTGAATGGTACAATTCAAAATTTCAGCAAGCGTTGGCCGAACTTGAAAAATCATTTGAACATTATCGCATCAGCGAAGCTTTAATGATTACCTATAAACTAATTTGGAACGATTTTTCCTCTTGGTTTTTAGAAATGGTAAAACCTGGGTATCAGCAGCCAATTGATGCCGAAACTTACAATTCGACAGTTAATTTCTTGGAAGATAATCTAAAAATATTGCATCCTTTTATGCCATTTTTATCGGAAGAAATATGGCAACATATTACAGATAGAACGCCAAATGAGGCTTTGATTATTGCTGAATATCCAAAATTAACAGCAGTAAATGAAACTTTAATAAATGATTTTAAATTTGCTTCGGAAGTGATTTCCGGAATTAGAACCATCAGAAAAGAAAAAAATATTGCCTTTAAAAATACGATTGATCTTTTGGTGATCAACAATGAAAATACAAGCAATTATTTTGACTCGGTTATTGAAAAACTGGGGAATATAACTACTTTGACTTATGTTTCAGAAAAAGTGGAAGGTGCTTTAAGTTATCGCGTAAAATCCAATGAGTATTTTATCCCGATGGAAGCTGACATCAATACAGAAGAGGAAAAAGCCAAATTACTCGAAGAACTAAAGTATATCGAAGGTTTTTTGCAATCGGTTCAAAAGAAATTGAGCAACGAACGTTTTGTGAGTAGTGCGCCAGAACAAGTTATCTCAAACGAACGCAACAAAGAAGCCGACGCTTTGGCGAAAATAGAAACGATAAAAGCGAGTTTAAAAAGTCTATAAGCCCTCTGGCCCCCGAAAAAGCCCCCTAGCCCCCGAAGGGGGAACTATTATTATACCGGAAAAAATACTAGAAAAAGGTTAAAAATAAACATAAGCAGTTTAATTTTAACCTTTAACGCCTTTATTTTGTCATTCCAAGAAGGTCAATTAATACCGCGTCATTGCGAGACGGCGATAGCCGACGCGGCAATCTGTTCCGAACTAACGAAATGTTGCTAAGTAACCTGTTCTAAATTGACTATATCTTCAATAATAACAGATTGCCACAGTCGCCACTCCATTTCGTTGCGGTGCTCCTTCGCAAAGACGTGTCATTACGTCTAGACAGATTAAAACCGTATCGTCTGTGAGTTACTAGGAATCACATCATGTTAAGCTATTTAATGCGATTTTTTCTTTGTCGGGCACGAGCAATAACAAACTGGCGAAGCAATGACAAATATTCCCTTATTAACTTAAAACATTGGGCTAGGAGACTTTTTTGGTTTTGGTCAAAAATAAATACTTACGTCACGCACAGATTGTAAACCCGCGCCAGTAGGTATCGAATTACGAATTTAGATTTACGATGTATGATTTTTTTAGCTAAACAATTACAATTTTCAATCGAAAAATCACCAACGCACTAGCTGTTATCCACGCACCAGCTGGTATCTGCGCTTCATCTCGCCCATAGCTCTCGCTATGTCGCACTAAAAATGTCCACTGGACATTTTTTTAACGCTCTGTCCCCCTTCGGGGCTAGGGGGCTTTTAGGATTTAGTGGGTGTTTTAAACCTTCGACATCACAAACTCCATTACCTCTTTTTCAATCGCTAAAGCTTTTTTATAAATGACTTCACTTTTTGCCAAAATAGCTTCGGCAAAAACCCTGTCTCTGATATCTTTTGCATTAATTCTAACATTAAAGTAAGCGCCAACAACAGCAGTCCTTGCGCACAAAGCACCAACACCGGCATCGGAAATGGAACTTTGCATGCCTTCTTTCAGCATCGCTTGCATCACTTCCATAGAATTGTATGCGGTTTCCATTATATGAAACGGAATTTCAGTTGCATAAATAGTTGCTGCTTCTATCGCTTGTTTGCGCGCCTCTTTTTCTTCATCGGTCGATTTCGGCATTCTAAATCCGTCGATAATTTTATTAAAAGCGTTGGTGTCTTCATCAACCAACTGCAATAATTTATTTTTATAGGCTTGGCCTTTTACGGCCCAATCGGAATAGAATTCCCATTTGTCATCCCAACCGGCTTTGTGCGACGATAAATTGGCGACCATAGTTCCCAATGAGACTCCTAAAGCGCCAACATAAGCCGAGATTGAACCACCTCCCGGTGCAACGGATTCCGCAGCAGTTTCTTCGGCAAAGCCACTTACTGTTAAATCGATTAGTTTTTTTGTATCATCTTTAAGCACATATTCAATAATTTTTTCATTTGGGTTGAAGGGTTTTAAATCATCCAATCCAAGTGATTTCACGGCGATTTTTATTTTCTCTGCTTCTGAAATACCTAAAGAACGTTGTTGTTTCCGTAAAAAATAATCTCCGGCGTCTAACATTGCTTTTAACGGAATCAATCCAAT
>DAIQBF010000143.1:0-8248 GCA_036781305.1 Lutibacter sp. | reverse complement strand
GCAAATTCATGGCATTGTCAAAAATTGAATTTGCAATAAACCTGCCTTCTTGAACTTCAGTAATGGTGCGCATTACTTTTATTTTTGGCCCTTCACTGTTTTCGGTCCAAATTTGTTTGTCGAGTTTGGTTTTATTTTTTTCAATAACGCTATTGGCAGCTTCAACAATATTTTTTGTGGAACGGTAATTCTGCTCCAATTTAAAAATAGCCACATTGTCGTAATCGCGTTGAAAACTCATAATATTTTGGATATTTGCGCCACGAAACGCATAAATACTTTGCGAATCATCACCCACCACACAAATATTCTGAAACCTGTCGGCCAAAGCCTTTACAATTAAATATTGAGAATGGTTGGTATCTTGATACTCATCGACCAAAATATATTTAAACCGATCTTGATATTTTGCCAAAACCACCGGAAATCTGGTCAATAATTCGTTGGTTCTCAACAACAAATCATCAAAATCCATGGCCCCTGCCTTAAAACAACGATCTACATATTCTTGATATATTTTTCCCATTTCCGGACGCTGCGCCATTTTATCGGCTTCCATTAAATCGGGATCATTATAGTATGCTTTAACCGTAATTAGGCTATTTTTAAAGGAAGAAATCCGACTCAATACCTGTTTTGGTTTGTACCGATCTTTATCCAATTGCATTTCTTTGAGTATGGAAGCAAGCAATCTTACGGAATCCTGTGTGTCGTAAATAGTAAAATTGGAAGGAAAACCCAATCTGTCTGCTTCTGAACGTAAAATCCGCGCAAAAACAGAGTGAAAAGTTCCCATCCATAAACTTTTAGCTTCAGAAACACCCACAACCTTTGCAATACGGTTTTTCATTTCGCGTGCCGCTTTGTTGGTAAAGGTTAATGCCAAAATATTGAAAGGATCAACATTTTGATTCATTAAATGCGCAATTCTATAGGTTAAAACACGCGTTTTACCTGAGCCGGCGCCGGCAATAATAATCATTGCGCCCTCTTTGTGCAATACGGCGGCTTTTTGCGATTCGTTAAGATTTTCTAAGTAGTCAGTCACGGGAATTCTTTAAAAACCAAAAGTACTACTCCAAATTTAGTTAGGCAATTAATTTATCATAATGTTTAATTTTAATTGGCTGTCTTTAGAAAAAAGTCGGAAGTCGGGAGACCGAAGTCAGAAGAAGTTTTAGGCAGTTTCGTTGCTCTATTGCCTATTCCCCTAATATTCGCTTCCAAATTAATTAGTTCTTATTTTTCTTGAAAACTGGTTTGTGTAAACTACCAACAAGCCAATTACCATCAAAAAACTAAAAATCAATAGAAGCAAACTGAAATTTTTAATGGCATTAAATTGAAACAGAAATAAAAATCCCTGTAAAAACAACAATGATTCGGTGATAAAGACTCCTGTTAAAAATAACAGTATTCCAACTTTTGAAGTTGGTTTCTGAAGGTTAATTTTTCCCAATTGACCTACTATTAAAAACAAAAAGACACTTAAAAATCCCAAAGTGAACAAATGAAGATACCCAATTATAAAAAATGGTTTTAAAGCCAAGGATTTTTCAACGATATAGGGAAATGCAGATAAAATTTGACTGATAATTTTTAGGCTATAAGAAATTATGGCAAATTTGAGCAGCAATTTTGATATGAAACTCCAATTTATTTGCGAAAATGCCTGTCGCAATATTTTTAACAAAAATACCAATGAAATCAATTGCGATACTGATGCCATAAATCCAATAAAATTATATACCAACGAAACATTACTCCATAAAACCGATAGTGCATAAGCCGGGATGCAAGCAATATTCAAATATATAAAAAAGTCCTTTTTTAGTTTTTCTGAAATTATAATTTGCTGACTTTCGAATATTTTGAACATCAATCCAAACAGTGCAAAAACAAAAAATCCATTGTACAAAAAGTGAAGATAAAAATAGATGGTATTGTGGTACAAATCTGTTTTACCTTGTGTTGCAATCACAAAAGCCAAAAACCAAGTGGCCAAACTTGAGAGCAAATAATAGTAAATTCCGTATCTAATTAACTTGACAGAAGTATTATTTCCCTGTAAATCTTTTAAAACCCTAAAGGACAAAACGTAAGAAGTGAGCCCGAAAACAGCAAGCAATACAATGGAAAATGCTTTATAGCCGCCTAAAGGAAAACTAATTAGCATTAAAGATATAGCCACCAATAAAATTCCTAAAGTTGTTTTATAGACTTTCTTCTGTTTATTTTCCTCAGAAACAAAACAATAAATAATTGCTCCAATAGCTGTGAGATATCCCCAACCTAAAAACGCCACATGAGAATGGCTTTGCAGTAAATTTTGATAAGGAATAAATTTTGTGGGAAACGCAAAGTTCCACCGCATCAACAATCCGTACAAAGCGGATAAAATAAACAAGGTTAATGCATATAAATAAAGAAACTTGCTTTTTTTGTTCACTAACATTTAAAAGATTTAGGTTTACAAATAAACAAGAAATTTACCAAACCCCCTTACATAATAGAAAAAAAAGACTGCCTTTTCAGGACAGTCTCTTTCAAATTAATTAACCAAATATTTATTTACTGATTTATTTACTGAATGTATAAGTAAGGCCTAACATAACCATACTTGTGGTCATTTCATATCCAACTTTTGTTCCTGCCACTGCTCCATAAGGATTTGATGGTGTAATTTGCATTGGATCTAACATTTCACCTTCAGTTTTACCTCCGCTAGTGCCATAATGAAACACTCCATTTAACTTAAAGTTATCACTAATAGGGTAACTTGTTCCAAATTGGAATGCGTTTTCAATAACTGCAGTTGCAGGAATTGAGAAAAATGCCAATTCATCGTCAATAGGATTACCGCTATAAGTATAACCAATTCTTAAAGGTAATTTTTCAATGCCTTTATATTGAAGACCAACTGAAATAATGCTAATATTTTTCCATCCAAAGCCTTCAACAGAACCAGTTGGGAAACCATTATCTCCTATCGTCCACCCTTTATCTTCAAAGCCAGCAGTATTTTCATAATCCACATATCTATAATCAATTGCAAAATCAATGTCACCTTTTGAATAACCTACACCAAAGGATAAAATTGCTGGGTAATCCATATTAAATGAATTATCAGGTGCAGCAGAGCCATCTAAATAAGTGTTTTTAAATTCTAAATCTTCGAATTTTTGCGTTGTTTTATAAGAAGCCCCTAATTTAAATCCGCTTGGTGAATTATAAAATATTCCAAATTGTGCTCCGAAACCTATTGCAGAAGCGTTATCACTCACAGGATAACCTAAAGTTTGGCTAGGGGAAGCCAATGGGTTTGGTGCCAATTCCAATGCGGCATAATTTATAGTTGGCTGAATACCAATTGACAATTCATTGGTTAGCTCATAAGCCCATGCAAATCCTACTTGCAATAACATATAATCAGATTCCAAATGTCCAAAACCTCCCGCAAGTTGCGGAAAACTAATTGGGTTTACTGGCTGTGTTGGGTCAAAATTAGGGTTCGGATTTCCTTGACGATCTTGAGGATAATTAACATTCTGAGGGAAAGTAACTCCAAATCCACTAATTCCAAAAGCAGATACACCAAAGGTATGTTTGCTTCCTTCTTTTCCATATACATAAGACAAAGCCGGCATTGGAGAAACCCCTCTGTCATCTTTAGTAGTCCCACTAAATGGACCATATGTTGAAGATAATTCAGGTGATGAAAAGAAAGCGCCAACGTCAAAGTTTAATATTTTGTTGTCAAATACTGAAATTGCTGCTGGGTTCCATTGTAATGCACCGCTAATGTCAAGTGGTTGTGCTGTTGCAGCACCACCCATGGACATGTTAACTGAACCCACTCCCTGCATAATATGCCCTGCTTGCGCGAAGGTTGCAGTTGTTAAAAGTACGAATGCCAAGCTTAATAATTTTTGCATAATTTTAATTTTAATTTAATGTTCTTTTTTAATGAAACTTTTGTTGCGTTTTTATGTAACCTTTATTACATACTGATTCTCAGTTACTTACACAATAACGCGAACAAATTTATACACTACACAAAGTAATTATAATGACATTTATCAGTTAAAGTTTTGAATTTAAAAATACTTCCGATAAATTTGATCCCTATTTAAAAAATTATGGAATACACTAAAATTGTGGAATTGTTAAGCTATACAATTCCTTCTGCTGTCACAGGTGCTGTTGCTTATTATTTTTTTCTGAACCATACCAATAATGAAGAAAGAAAAATGAGATTATCACTTTTAAGTGAAAATCAAAAACAGTCTCTACCCATTAGATTGCAAGCCTATGAAAGAATGGCTTTGTTTTTAGAACGCATAAATCCGTCAAAACTGGTAATAAGAATCACTTCTGTCAACAACGATATAAACGCTTATTCACGAAGTTTAATCAATACTGTTGAACAGGAGTTTGAGCATAATCTTTCGCAGCAAATTTATATCTCAGACAAGTGTTGGAGTGTTATTATGTCCGCAAAAAATGCCACAATCCTCATCATTCAAAAAACGGCAGAGGAAGAAACTGTTAACAATGCCCAAGAATTAAGGGAAGCCATTATTAAAAGAATTCTAAATAGCTCAGCACCATCAACTACGGCTTTGGCTTTTATTAAGGAAGAAGTTAGAAACTTTATTTAAAGAAAAGGTAATTTATTTAAAAGCTAAAAAACCATTGTTGGAACAGAAATTCAATCGAAATTCAAATTTCTTAAAACCTTAAATAGATATTAACAAAAAACCCTCATTTAGATTGAATGAGGGTTTTTAACTTAAAGAGTTAATCTCTTTTTGCTTTCTTATCTCTTTTTGCTTCTTTTTTTTCTTTTGCCGATTTAAGCGGTTCTTTTTTGACGTTTTTTTTTGCGTCTTGACTTTTTGCCATAATGATATGTTTTAAATATTTAATCAAGTAAATGTAAAAAATATTTTTGATTTGTGGTGGTAAAAATTTTAAGAAAATAAATTTGGTTTTATTCCCACATTTCATAATTTATAACTTTGGAAGTTCTTCATAAGAACTAAAAATAGAATTAACCTAAACATAAAACATAAAAAAAACCGCAAAAGCGGTTTTATGATAATTTTATAATAAAATTCCTATTTAGCGATGTTCACAGATCTTGTTTCCCTAATTACAGTAACACGAACCTGGCCTGGATAAGTCATATCATTTTGGATTTTTTGGGAAATGCTGAAAGAAAGCTCTGCCGCTTTGGCGTCAGTTACTTTTTCGCTTTCAACAATTACCCGCAATTCCCTTCCTGCCTGAATAGCATATGCTTTTTGAACGCCTGTAAATCCGAAAGCGATATCTTCCAAATCCTTTAAACGTTGAATATAGGAGTCTAAAATCTGACGGCGAGCACCTGGCCTTGCTCCTGAAATGGCATCACAAACCTGCACAATTGGCGCAATCAATGTTTTCATTTCAATTTCATCGTGGTGTGCCCCTATCGCATTGCAAATTTCAGCGCTTTCATTATATTTTTCGGCCCACTGCATTCCTAACAATGCATGTGGCAATTCACCTTCTAATTCTGGCACTTTTCCAATATCATGCAATAAACCGGCTCTTTTGGCCAATTTGGCATTCAAACCTAATTCCGCAGCCATCAAACCACACAAGTTGGCAACTTCACGCGAATGTTGCAGTAAATTTTGACCATAAGACGAACGATATTTCATACGCCCAACGGTTTTTATCAATTCTGGATGCAATCCGTGAATTCCTAAGTCAATCACCGTACGTTTCCCTATTTCAATAATTTCCTGCTGAATTTGTTTTTCAGTCTTTTTTACAACCTCTTCAATACGCGCCGGATGAATTCGTCCGTCTGTAACCAAATTGTGCAAAGCCAATCGTGCTATTTCTCTTCGAACGGGGTCAAAGCAAGATAAAATAATGGCTTCCGGCGTATCGTCAACAATAATTTCAACCCCAGTAGCGGCTTCCAAAGCGCGAATATTTCGGCCTTCCCTGCCTATAATTCTACCTTTTACATCATCAGATTCTATATTAAATACGGAAACGCAATTTTCAACAGTTTGCTCTACGCCCACACGCTGAATGGTATTTAAAATTACTTTACGAGCTTCTTGTTGCGCCGTTAATTTGGCTTCTTCAATAGTTTCCTGAATGCTGGCCATAGCGTCTGATTTTGCTTGTTCTTTTAAAGAAGAAACAAGTTCTTTTTTGGCATCAACAGCCGACAATCCTGAAATAACCTCAAGCTGATCGACTTGTCTTCGGTGAAGTTTATCAACTTCTTCAGTTTTTCGATCGTAGTATTCCACTTTTTTATCGTACTCGCTAATTTTTGTGACAATATCAAGGTTTAATTTTCTGTTTTTATCGAGTTCCTGGGATATTTGTGATTCTTTATCGCGTGCGCGTTTTTCAGCTTCTGCTATTTTTCTGTCACGGGCAATAATCACTTTTTCGTGTTCAGATTTTAGTTCAATAAACTTTTCTTTGGCCTGTAAAATTTTGTCTTTTCGGGTAGCTTCTGCTTCTACTTGTGCTTCTTTAATAATTGTTGCAGCTTCCTTTCTTGTATTTCTTAAAATCTTGGTGGCCTTCGTTTTTTCTAGCGTTTTGGCTATCACATAACCTATCGCCAATCCTAATCCTATACCAATAATAATTGGCATTATATATTCTGTCATATTTCAGTTTTATGAATAAAAAAACCTACATTAGAAAGGTCTTGTAAACTCCTTTAAACAAGTTTAGGATTAACTAATTGGTCAAGGATCCGTTTAAAACGGCTTGCTTTCGCAATTAAGACTCATCCTTTATAAAGGTATAATGTTGAGTTTAACAAACAATAACTAATGTAGGCAGTATTATTATTATTAATTTATTTTAAAGAACTTATTTTTCTAAATGCGTATCAATTAACGCACCTAATTTATTAATTTTTTCTGTCACTTCTATCATATCCTGATCTTTATTAATGGAATTAATTTCAATAAGTGAGGCAAATTGTAATGCACACATGGCCAATACATCTTGTTTGTCGCTTACCGCATAATTCTTTTCAAATTTAGTAACCAAATTATTGATATGGTTTGCAGCTTTTCGCATACCCTCCTCTTCATTTGCGTTCTTCACGTTGATTGGATATACCCTGCCGGCGATTGTTACTTTTATTTTTAAAGGTTCTGCCATTTTAAAGATCTTATTCACTTAATTGAACAATACATGTGTCAATTTCACGAATTAATGCATTTATTTTGAGTTTCGTCTCCCTTCTATCTTCTTTACTGCCTTCTATAGTTTTGGCAATTTTTAATGTTTGGTGCTTTTTTTCAATATCATTAAATAATCGCTTTCCTTCTGCTAACTCATTCTCCAATAATGCTATTTTATTGAATAAAAACTCATTTTCTTCTTTCAAAAAATTATAATTTTCCAAAAGTATTTTGAGTTTATCTTCTACTAAATTAACAACTTGTATTATAGAACTCATCTTTGTTTTAGGAATATAAACTATAAATACAAAGTTAGTGTTAGTAACGCAATATTACAACGTTTTTTTTTGTATTTTATAAAAAACTTTAAACCTTTTGTGCTAAATGATTAAAAAAAATAAACTTTATGAAAAATATTACAATTAATTAGTAATTAAATGGCCCTAAGTTTGAAGTACTTAAAGCTTAAAGGAAAAGAAAAATCTTTGCCCGCAAAACATTATAAATTATATTTATGTTATGCGTTTGTTTGAATAAGTGAAAAATTGTATTTCCCTATTTGAACCTTAAAATTGTGGATGGCTTGAATTAAGTATTTTAGGCTCCCAAAACTTTATGAACTTATTAATTGCAAAATATTATTTAGTATTTTAGCACAAAAAATATTATTTGTGAAAAAACTTGCAGTCATTTTAATTCTGTTTTCCAACATTCTTGTTTTCGGACAAGCAAGCATTACGATGCAAAACACATATCCTACAAGCTATTTTGGAAATCCGCTGGATATTCCATTGATTTTAGCCGGAACTTTTGGGGAATTGAGGCCCAATCATTTTCATGCAGGATTGGATATAAAAACGCAACAAAGAGAAGGTTTAAAGGTTTATGCCTCAGCAGAAGGTTATGTTTCAAGAATAAAAATCGCACATTGGGGTTATGGAAAAGTTATCTATATTACACATCCTAATGGTTATACTACAGTTTACGGGCATTTACAGAAATTTAGCGACCGTATTGAAACCTATCTTAAA
>DAIQBF010000142.1:0-8299 GCA_036781305.1 Lutibacter sp. | reverse complement strand
TTCAGCTTCTTTTTTCGGATAAACCAGCGTTTTATCTTCTTATTCTTCCTCATTTTTTTCAACGAAGGAAAGTTGCACATAACCGCCTGTTTTACTGTTAAATTTTTGGCTATTGCCTTCAAAAAATAAATTACGGTAGCTTGCGTTGGATAAATACTGGGAACTATTTCTAAAAAAAGAATTGTTGAAATCTATGATTTCCGAATAACTTCTGAAATTGGTTTCCAAACTGCACAATCCCTTTTCAACGTAAAACGGATTGTTAATTTTATTTTTTTCTTCGGAAGAAAGCGCAATAAATTGCTCCGATTTTCCGCCTCTCCACCTGTAAATGGATTGTTTTGCGTCGCCAACCAGCAATAACTTTCCTTGTTCTCCAAGTTCATCTTCAGAAGAAATTGCGTGGTCTATCAGCGGAATTAAATTTTGCCACTGCAATTGGGAAGTGTCCTGCATTTCATCGATAAAATAATAGCGAAATTTCTCGCCAAGCCGTTCATAAATAAATGGCGCGGGCTCATTTTTAATGGTATTGCCAATAAGTTGGTTAAACTCGGCATTCAACAAAATGTTATTTTCGGATTTTATTTCCTGAAGCGCATTGTTTATATAATTTAAAACTGCCAAAGGAATTAAGCCTTCCACAATTAGATTATTCAAAATATAACGAGGATACTTTTCCGCATACAGTTTTTTCGAATCATGATACAATTGCTTTAAATCGGGTGCGATATTCTCAATTATTTGCTTGGAATTTGCGTTGCATTTTGCGGTAAACAAATTTTTATTTTCTTCAATTGTGGTGTTTAGCCTGCCTTCAAATTTTAAATCGTCTGCTTTTAAATATTTTAGTTTGGTGAGTTTTTTAAAATGATTTGGCAAATCGGCATAAGAAAATTCGTTATGTTCAAGTCCGTTGTCATCAATAATTTTCAAGGCTTCATCTCCTAAGTTTGAAAATTCAGCTTCAATCTGTTTATTTTCTTTTTGAAGTTTGTCTTTCAGCACCTTAAATTCATCAATAGAAATTTTATGGAGCGATTTTAAATTGGTTGCATCAGTTTCATTCAATATAATTTTTGCAAATGATTTCAATTCCAATGAAATATCCCAGGCTTTGTCGTCTTCCAATTTTTGTAGCGAATAACTGACCAGCAAATCGGTTAATTTTTTATCGCTTCCAATTTTGGAAATCACCACATCAACCGCTTCATTTAACAAACTTTCGGCATCCATTTCAACTTCAAAATTTAAAGGAAGGTGTAAATCGTAAGCAAAAGTTCGGATTAATTTGTGGGTAAAACTGTCGATGGTCATAATGCCAAATGCCGAATAATTTTGCAATATGGCGCTTAAAATAGCTTTCGATCTGCTAAAAATAACAGCTTCTGTTAAATTTATTTCTTCGCAAATTGTCGAAAGCATATCGTTTTTTTCTGCTTTTGAAAATGCATGTAAATTCTTAATTACACGTTCTTTCATTTCACCGGCGGCTTTATTGGTAAATGTTACCGCCAATATTTGTTGGAATTTATAGGTATTGCCGCTTGCCAAAAGAATTTTTAAATATTCTTTAACCAAAGTGAATGTTTTTCCGCTGCCTGCAGAGGCGCTATAGACTTGAAATGAAGTTGATTTTTGCACGAGTAATTTTTATTGCAAATTAGCATTTTAAACACAAAAAGCCGAACATAATATTCGGCTTTTTGACATTTTATGAACTTTTTAAATACTATTCACCCTTTTTATGGCTTTTGAAAAATCGTCCAAATCGCTGTTATTCATAATTAAATGAATGGATTCATTGGTCACCTTTTCAGCATTGTTTAAAGGAAACCCAAGTCCGACAACAAGTTTTTTTAACACACTCGCTTCTTCCTTAGAAGCTTCTCCATCTGCGAAAACCATCATTGCCAAATCATACAAATGCTCAATGCGCTCATCATAACTATGGGGCGTAACTTGCGAATAGTCATTCGGATTTTCGAGTATTTCCTTATATTTTTCTTCTAAAATATGAAATCTTCTTGCGAGTCTTTTCAATAATTTTTCTTCGCCTTCCGTAATTACGTCATCTGCCAAAGCCAATCGCACAATACTTGCAAAATGCGCAATGTTTCTTTTTTGTTCTCCGCTTAAATTATAATCCGATAATGCCATACTTCTAATTTTAACCGCAAATATAATTAAACCCATAACATATCTCCGCCTAAAAAATTTAAAAATTCGAATTAGTGTTTAATGGGGTTTACTTGTTTTATGACCCTTTTAAAATCTTCCACATCAGGTTCTTTTAAAAAGAATTTTATGGCTTCTTTTACAATAGCTCTTGCATTTTCGGCAGGAAATCCTAAGGCCATAGCAATTCTATCCATCATAGAGGTTTTATCAATGGTTGGATTTCTATCTAAAAATAACATTTTCGTTAAATCGTATAAATGCTCTAACCTTTCATCATAACTTACCGGCCTATCTATTGGGTGATTATTTGGGTTTTTCAAGATGGCTTCAAATTCAATTTTAGTGATATCGAGCCGAATGGCCAATCTTTCCAATAACCTATATTCTTTATCATCAATCCTATCATCAAATAAAGCAAGTCTAACCAAAGCGGCAAAATGGTCAATGTTTTGATGATGTAATCCTGTTAGATATGAATCTGTATTTGGCATAAATAAAAGTTTTTGTTTAATGATATAAATTTAATAATTTTTGTTGAATTTTCCCCTGTTTTTTTAAAAATGCTACCTTTGGCAAAATTTGCGACAATTGAGCAAACAGATTATTGTTAAAATTTACGGACAAATTGTTGAAGAAAAACAATTGGTTCACTTATTATCAAAGGAAAATCACCATTTTCAAATTTCGAATTTGGTTGGATCTTCATTGTCTTTTATTATTTCTGAAAGTTTTAAAAAAGTTGACAAACCATTTTTGTTAATCTTTAATGATAAGGAAGAAGCCGCCTATTATTTAAACGATTTAGAGCAGCTTTTAACCGATAAAGATGTGCTTTTTTATCCGGGTTCCTATCGTAGGCCCTATCAAATTGAAGAAACCGACAATGCCAATGTTTTGTTGCGTTCCGAAGTTTTAAATCGGATAAATTCGCGCAAAAAACCGGCAATTATTGTCACTTATCCCGAAGCGCTTTTTGAACAGGTGGTCACTAAGGCAGAATTAAACCGAAACACTTTAAAAATAAGCATCAATGATAAACTGAGCCTGGATTTTGTAAATGAAGTTTTGTTCGAATACCTTTTTAACCGAGTGGATTTTGTGAGTGAACCGGGAGAATTTTCGGTTCGAGGCGGAATTATTGATGTTTTTTCTTTTTCAAATGATGAACCATATCGTATTGAGTTTTTTGACGAGGAGGTGGAAAGTATCCGGACTTTTGATGTTGAAACGCAACTTTCAACAGAAAAAATCAATAAAATTGGCATTATGCCCAATGTCGAAAATAAAGCACTAACCGAAAAAAGGGACAGCTTTTTAAAATATATTTCCGATAAATCCATTATTTTCGCCAAAGATTTAAACCTGCTTTATAATACGTTGGACAACCTTTTCGGCAAGGCGGAAATTGCCTTTAAAGATTTGTCTTCGGCTTTAAATCACGCAAAACCAAACGAACTCTTTTGTGACGGCGACCTTATAAAAAAAGAATTACAGGCCTTTTCTTTGGTTGAAATTGTGAATGCAAGGCTTTCTCAAGACGATTCAAAATCACAGGATGTTGTAGTCTTCAACACAAAACAGCAGCCTTCATTCAACAAAAAATTCGATTTACTCGTTGAAAATTTTCATCAAAATAGTGAAAATGGTTACACAAATTACCTGTTTTGCGATTCACAAAAACAAGCCGATCGTTTTCACGATATTTTTAGCGACCTCGACAAGGAATTGGAATATACAACCCTCGTTTTCCCATTGTATCAAGGATTTATTGATGAAGAAAATAAATTGGTTTGTTATACCGACCATCAAATTTTTGAGCGTTATCACAAATTCCGATTAAAAAACGGCTACGCCAAAAAACAAACCATCACGCTAAAAGAATTGACCAATCTAGAAATTGGCGATTATGTGACGCATATTGACCACGGAATAGGGAAATTTGGCGGACTTCAAAAAATTGATGTCGAAGGGAAACAGCAAGAAGCCATCAAATTGATTTATGGCGATCGCGATATTTTATACATCAGCATTCATTCGCTTCATAAAATTGCCAAATACAACGGCAAAGACGGCACCGCGCCCAAATTGCATAAATTGGGTTCCGGCGCCTGGAAAGCATTAAAACAAAAAACAAAATCGCGTATTCGTCATATTGCCTTTAATTTGATTGAATTGTATGCGAAACGCAAAATGCAAAAAGGTTTTCAATTCAATCCGGACAGTTATTTGCAGCACGAACTGGAAGCCAGCTTTTTATACGAAGACACGCCAGATCAATCTTCTTCAACCCAAGATGTGAAAAATGATATGGAAAATGAAATGCCTATGGACCGTTTGGTTTGTGGTGATGTAGGCTTCGGAAAAACAGAAATTGCCATCAGGGCGGCTTTTAAAGCGGTTGATAACGGAAAACAAGTCGCCATTTTGGTGCCAACCACCATTTTGGCTTTTCAGCATTTTAAAACCTTTAGCGAGCGGCTAAAAGATTTTCCGATAACGGTGGAATATTTAAACCGATTTAGGACCGCCACCCAAAGAAAAGCTGTTTTAAAAGGATTGGAAGATGGTTCTGTTGACATTGTGATCGGAACGCATCAACTAACAAATCCAGTCATAAAATATAAAGATTTGGGCTTGTTAATTGTTGATGAAGAACAAAAATTTGGGGTGGCCGTTAAAGATAAATTAAAAACTTTAAAAGAAAATATCGATACGCTAACGCTTACCGCAACGCCAATCCCGAGAACTTTGCAGTTTTCCTTGATGGCGGCGCGCGATTTATCGGTCATCAATACACCGCCACCAAATCGTGTTCCCGTAGAAAGCAATGTGATTCGATTTAACGAAGAAGTGATTCGAGATGCGATTCGCTATGAAATTCAGCGGGGCGGACAAGTATTTTTTATCCATAACCGCATCGAAAATATCAAGGAAGTTGCCGGAATGTTGCAGCGATTGGTTCCCGATGCTAAAATTGGCATCGGCCACGGACAGATGGAAGGCAAAAAACTGGAAGGATTGATGCTCGGTTTTATCAACAATGAATTTGATGTGTTGGTTTCCACAACCATTGTTGAAAGCGGTTTGGATGTGCCAAACGCAAACACCATTTTTATCAACAACGCCAACAATTTTGGCTTGTCTGATTTGCACCAAATGCGCGGACGTGTTGGGCGATCAAACAAAAAAGCATTTTGTTATTTTATTACGCCTCCTTATCACATGATGACTGATGATGCTAGAAAACGCATTCAGGCCATAGAATTGTTCACCGAATTGGGCAGCGGCATTCAAATTGCCATGAAAGATCTCGAAATTCGCGGCGCAGGTGATTTGTTGGGCGGCGAACAAAGCGGATTTATCAATGATATTGGTTTTGAAACCTATCAAAAAATATTGAATGAAACCATTGAGGAATTGAAAGAAAATGAGTTCAAAGAATTGTATGAAGAATCTGATGAAAAACCAAAAGACTATGTAAAAGACATTCAAATTGATACCGATTTTGAAATTCTTTTTCCAGATGATTATGTCAATGTGATTTCTGAACGCCTAAATTTATACACCAAATTAAGTGAACTTAAGACGGAAGAAGAACTTCAAAAATTCGAACTGGAATTGATCGACCGTTTTGGTGATCTTCCTGTTCAAGTGGTGGATTTGTTAAACAGCGTGCGCATAAAATGGATTGCAAAATCTTTGGGACTTGAACGCCTTATCCTGAAAAAACATAAAATGATTGGGTATTTTGTTTCCAACCAGCAAAGTTCCTTTTACCAAACGCCTGTTTTTACCAAGGTTTTACAATTTGTGAAGCAAAATACCATCAGCTGTACGATGAAAGAAAAAGAAACAAAAAACGGATTGCGATTGTTGCTAACCTTTGATAAGATTTCTTCCATAAACAAAGCTTTGGCAACGCTTCAAAAAATATAATCCTTGAAAAAGCAACATTTAAAACACATTTTAGAACTTAATATTGCCGTGCTGTTAATTAGCACATCGGGTGTTTTGGGACGTTTTATATCAATGCCACCACCGGTAACCATTTGGTTTCGATGTTTTTTTGCCGCTGTTATTTTGGGTGCATTTTGTTGGCATAAAAAAATTGACTTGAAAATTTATGGCAAAAGAGACTTTAAAGCTATTTTTCTGAGTTCTTTGTTTCTTGGCGCACATTGGGTTACCTATTTTTATGCGCTCCACCTTTCAAATGTAGCCATCGGAATGCTAAGTTTATTTACTTATCCTGTAATTACCGCTCTGCTGGAACCTTTATTTTTTAAGACGAAATTGAACAAAACACATGTGTTTTTGGGCATTATTGCATTGGTCGGCATTTATTTTTTAGCACCCGAATTTAATTTGGAAAGCAACCTTACAAAAGGCGTACTTTCCGGATTGCTTTCTTCTGTGTTTTACGCCATGAGAAATATTATGATGAAACAAAAAATAGCCCAATATTCGGGTTCAATGCTTATGTTTTATCAGCTTGTTATTGCTTCATTGGTGCTGTGGCCGGTGTTTTTTTTCTTTGAAGCACAGCCAACTTCAGAAGATTGGATGGCTTTAGTTGCTTTAGCCTTGTTTACCACAGCTGTCGGGCATACGCTTTTTGTGATGAGTTTTAAGAATTTCTCTATTGGCACGGCTAGTATTATGAGCAGTATTCAGCCTGTTTATGGCGTTTTATTTGGCGTTTTTTTGTTGCATGAAATTCCTTCGGAAAACACGTTGATTGGCGGATTCCTGATTCTTTCGACCGTAGTTATTGAAAGTGTTCAATCGCATAAAAAAATATAATCTGGAATTTTTTAGAATTATTGATAAGCAAGTAACCGAAGAACAACTTCAAAATAAAATAAATCCTCTAAATATTGGAGACTTTACTGATACTATGCTGTTTCTCGAAAGTGTTGAACAATTTTAAAGGATTATCGCTTTGGGGGGAATTCAACATCAGTTACAACAAAATAAATGGTGGCATTAGGTTTACCTTGTTAGATTGCCCCAACGCATTATTGTGGACAATCACATACGGTTTTCCTGCTGAAAGAAATAAAATTGTTTTACAAAGTACCATAAACCGAACTCAAAAACCTATTGAATCCTTGGAAGAAATTGAGAAATTTATGGATAAATGGAAGCAAGGCTTACAACAAACTTTTTAATTCCTAAACTCATTTTTACATCAATCATTTACAAACCGCTCCACCAATTTTGAGAGCCCTTCTTTAATGTTGGGTTAACGTATTCAAACAGGAAAAGTGTGAATTATGTAAAGTATTCCTATAATAGTGTAACAGACTCATAATTGAAGTTGTTAGCTTTGTCATCAATGTAAACACTAGGGAAACCAATTAAAATTACATATTTGGCCCCTTAATTAATTAACTTTAAATAAACTTACAAAACATGAAACAATTAAAAGTTGCCGTACTGGCTTTATTTCTAATTACTGGTTTAAGCAGTGTAAATGCACAAGATAAAAACAATCCGTGGGCTATTGGCATTGGCGTAAACGCAGTAGATTTTTATCCAACAAATGTAGATATCCCTAACGGTGGATATGGCGCTTGGGGTGATGAGTTTTTTAATGCAGGTGACCATTACAATATTCTTCCTGCAGTGTCAAAAATTTCAGTTGGTAGATATTTGGCGGATGGCTTTAGCCTTGAAGCAGCTGGTACTTTAAACAAAATATCAAAAATGGGCGACAACCGTGTTAGCGATTTAACCTATTTTGGTGCAGATGCTGCTTTAAAGTACAGTCTTAACAACATTATTGGCGAAACTTCCTGGTTCGATCCTTATGTTCTAGTTGGTGGAGGTTACACTTGGTTAGATGAATTTGGAACAGCTACTGTAAATGGTGGTGTTGGAATTAATTTTTGGTTCAGTGATAATATTGGATTAAATGTTGAATCAAAATACAAACACGTATTTGACAATGTAAATATTTTACAACATTTTCAACATTCTGTTGGAATTGTATTGAAGTTTGGTGGAAAAGACACAGATGGTGACGGTATTTACGACAAAGATGATGCGTGTCCGGATGTTTTCGGATTGGCTGCATTTAATGGTTGTCCTGATACTGACGGCGATGGAATTCAAG
>DAIQBF010000141.1:0-8303 GCA_036781305.1 Lutibacter sp. | reverse complement strand
TGTATCCTATTTGGAAATATGGCAATGAAGCGCAACGACAAAAATATTTGCCAAAACTGGCTAGCGGTGAATTTCTGGGCTGTTTTGGATTGACAGAACCCGATCACGGCTCCAATCCTGGCGGAATGACCACCAATATTAAAGATATGGGCGATTATTATTTGCTGAATGGCGCCAAAATGTGGATTTCAAATGCGCCTTTTGCCGATGTTGCGGTAGTTTGGGCCAAAAATGAAGAGGGAAGAATAAAAGGAGTGCTTGTGGAACGCGGTATGGCTGGATTTTCAACACCGGAAACACATAATAAGTGGTCTTTACGAGCTTCTGCAACAGTAGAATTGATTTTTGACAATGTTAAAATTCCGAAGGAAAATATTTTGCCCAACAAAGACGGATTGGGCGCGCCACTTGGCTGCTTGGACTCTGCACGTTACGGAATTGCCTGGGGTGCCATTGGCGCTGCTATGGATTGTTACGATACCGCTTTGCGTTACGCCAAACAACGCATTCAGTTTGGTAAACCTATTGCAGGAATGCAATTGCAGCAAAAGAAATTGGCTGAAATGATTACTGAAATTACCAAAGCGCAATTGCTAACCTGGCGTTTAGGCGTTCTAAGAAACGAAAATAGGGCAACTACCGCACAAATATCTATGGCGAAACGCAACAATGTTGATATGGCCATCCATATTGCTCGTGAAGCCAGACAAATACTTGGTGCAATGGGAATTACCGGTGAATATTCTATTATGCGCCATATGATGAATTTAGAAAGTGTAATTACTTATGAAGGAACTCACGATATTCACTTGTTAATTACAGGCATGGATATTACGGGGATTTCTGCTTTTAAATAAAGTGTTTTTCCTATCCCCCAGCCCTTTCCAAAGGAAAGGGAGGTTGATTTATTTTAAGTTGAAAATTTTAAGTTTTATTAAGATATTCGTTATGTTGAGCGCAGTTGAGACATTCCGTTTCTATTTATCATAGTAGCATCTCGACTGCACTCGATGTAACGTGATTTTGACTTTAAGAACGGACAGATCGCGACCTATTCCTACTTTTTATTCAACAACCACCTTTTGGACTTCCGACCCCGTTTTGGTGTTTATTTGTACCATATAAATGCCTGTTGAAGTGTTTATTGGCAAAGAAACAGTTCTTACGTTAAGGTTGGAATTCCAAAGGTTTACTCGTTGACCTAAATAATTGAATAATTCAACACTCGATATTTCATCGTCGCTGTTATTCTTTATTTGAAGTTCCTTAATGGTGTTGTTCATAAAAACGTGAATGCCTTCAATAATGGGTTGCGTTACAGCTGGAATCAATACTTCCGCTTTCACATCTTCGGCCACCAATTTTTGGGTTTTAAAGGTAAGTGCAAACCTGTCAGTATATTTTCCTGCTGTTAACTCAATTTCAAATGAGGTTTTAGAAATATTGTGTATTTTTCCTGTTAAGTTGTCCTTAATAAAAATTTCAGTATCCTCAGGAATATTCTCAGCATTATCTATGTTTATTTTGATTATTCCTGTAGTTGCAACCTTAACTTCAAGCGGTAAGATTCTTTCATCATTTAACGTTGGAACGGCTTGGATAATAAAATTGATATTATTGGTTCTCCAAGACATATCTTCCGTGAAATTTTCATTATTAATCGCATCATATCCTATATCAACCGCATCAGTTGTGTTTTCGATAAATGCCACTAAAAGCTGACGGTGATACCCTTTTGGTGAACTGTAATTTAGATGAAATCTCGGAAATATATCTTCATTTATTTCTTTCCTTGCGATAGAATTTTTGGTGCCTTTCATAAATTGAGAAACAACGCCATTTTCCTTTTTGAATTCGCGTTGGCTATTTTTAAATTGAATTTCACCAGCATCAAGTGACGTTACAAAAAATCCCTGTGCAACAGGAATAAAACGTTGAGGTACATTCCCCGAATTAGAGGTTGCCCCTGTATTCTTAGTAAGAATATCATTTGAAACCGCAGGAACACTACCAGATAAATTAAAGATTGCATAGCCTCCCTCATAAGATTTTAATAAATGATTGCCACCACCAAAATGATCCCAAAAATATAAATTGCCATCAATGATGTTTATTAATCTACTTCCTGCGTTTCCTCCTTCTACTGTATTGGATACCTTTACATCTACATTAATATTATCTCGAATAAACTGTTTGGCGTCGAGGGCAGATGGGTATGGATTTCCTATTAAATAACTATTATTTGCACTTATAGTTAAATTGATGTCTCCATTATTGGGTTTACCCACAAAGGTGTAATTTTGTTCCGGTAAATTGGTATTTGAACCCTTCATGGTGAAACCTTCTCCCTGTTTTAAAGATCCGTCTTTTCCAATAGAAGTCCAGCCGCTATAGCCGGTTCCTAAATTTGCATATTTGTACATCCAATAAGTGCTTAAACGTATTGGCGAAGTTACAGCCACATCAGCATATCTATAAGGAGTGCCAAAGTCTATAAAATTAAACTCATTAATCGTATTTGGATTGGAACCATCTCTTAAAACTCCTGCAATGGTATAATTAGTTCCTGTTGTATTAACGGGTGATCCCCAATAATTATATTTAAAATTATCTGAAGTTCCCTGTTGGTCTATTTCTATGGAGCCAGTGCCAACAAATGTACTACCATCACCCTGCACCAACTGGGATTCATTGTTTAGATCTATTTTTCCGTTGAGGGTTAAGTTTGTTTTAACAAACAAATAATTATCCACTACAGTTAATATGGAACCGCTTTCAAACAAAATGTTTTCAACATATCCAAAAATACCCGTGCTTAGTGTTGGAGAAAAAGTTGTAGATAATGCTGATGGTATTAAAACATCTTTATAATTTGTGACACTTGGAACACCACAACTCCAATTTGCGGCGTTATTCCAATTTTTATCAGAAGATCCGTTCCAAGTGTTAATAGATATTTGTGTATTGACAACCACATTAGCGGATGCTGTTGAAGCACAAGACGCTAAGGTTGCTGTTACGGTATAACTTCCCGCGGGTGCTGTGATTGTATTTCCTGACCTTGTTACTCCTGTTGATGGCGTTACAGTATAGGCATAAGAAGCATTATAGTTTGTGATTGCGAAACTTCCTGTGGCAGTTGAACACGTTGGTTGTATTACTGTACTTAATGTTGGAGCGGTTGGTATTGCATTTACAGTTACAGAAATTGTTTTAGAATTACTATTACCATCATTAGTTACTTCTAAAGTAAATGTATAAACACTTGGATAAGTACTTGGATTTATAGTAGCTATTGGAGATGCATTTGTATTTGAATTAAAAGTTACTGTAGAGGGCCCTGAAGCTGTCCAATTATAATCAACAGATTTGGTTTTATTTATAACACCTGTATAAGCCCCAATTAAATTTATTGTATTACCACAAACAGGAGAATTATAACTGGGATTAGATGTTAAAGACCCTCCTCCTAAATTAAGTTGATCAAAGGTAAAATCTGCATTACCACTTCCTGTACACGTAGCATATTTTACGTTTCCAATTTTAATTTCATTATTATTGGTACAATTTATAGTAGTATCAATCTTTCCTGGAGAATTAATAAAAAGAGAAGCATTAGCTGGAAAGGTAATCCCCTTATTTTTATCAAACGTCATAATTCCACCTGCATTAATCGTTATACTTAAAGTGGAAACATTTATATTTTCAGCAACAGTAAGGATTCCAGAAACCCCGCCACCAATTACTAATGCAGTAAAACTATATGTAATATTTGTATTTATTTTGATATTATTTGAATTCTGAATTGTTACAGTGCCTGTCCCAGCAAACTGACCTGGATATGTTGCAGCATCAATCCAAGCCGTACCATTATAAGTTTGCCAAGAACCAACATTAGTCCAATCCCCATTTACTTTTGATCTAAAATCTCCTGAGATTTGTGAAAAAGCAGTAATGGTAAATAATAAGAAAAATAGGGATGCTAAATTTTTTAGAGCGGGGTAATTTTTTATCATACGTTAAGCATAATTGGGTGTATCAAATATACTTTTTTTTAGAAGTATCTTGTTGCGCCAAAGCCGCCCGTTAAACAAATGGTAAGTTTTTTAATACATATAGTTTAAAAATGTTGGTAAATGGCATATTATGACATTAATTAAACGCTATTTTTATGGTTATTTTGCCGTTTTTACTGAGTGCGTGAAGCACATAAACGCTTGGTTTTAGTATATTTGACAAATTTAAATTTTGTGGCGTTGGTTGTTGGGAGTTGGTTTTAAATTGAAAGTTTGAACCGCAATTAATTCCACTCTCGAGACTTGTGCTGAGAGGGAAGTTAATCGTGGAAATTTTTAACTTTTTACTCCACCATAACTTTTTGAACAACTGATCCGTTTTGGGTGTTTATTTGCACCACATAAACACCTGTTGCAGTGCTTATTGGCAAAGAAATGGTTCTTATGTTAAAATTGGAATTCCAGGTTTTAACGGTTTGTCCTAAATAATTGTACAATACTATACTTGTTATTTCCATATCACTCTTATTTTTTATTTGAAGTTCCTTAATGGTGTTGTCCATAAATACGTTAATGCCTTCGTTTGTAAGTTGCGCCTCTGCAGATAGCAATACTTCTGGGGCAACATCTTCGGCCACCAATTTTTGCATTTTGAAGATTAATGAAAACCGGTTTAAATAGGCTCCTGGTTCTAGGTTAATTTCAAAAGGTTTCTTGGAAATATTGTGAATTTCACCTGTCGTTCTGTCCTTTATATGTAATGAAATGCCTTCATCCATATTTTCAATTTCATCAATTTTAATGACTGTCTGGCCAGTTTTATTCACTATTAAACCCAATGGCAATTCTTGGTCGGTGTTAAAATTATTTACGGCCTGAATCACAAATTTTGCGCCGTCAAAAATCCAAAACATATCTTCTTTGCCAATATCGGCGATTGGCGCATCATAGCCAAGATCAAAATGGTTTGTGGCGTTTTCGTCAATACCAACCAATAACTGACGGTGATAACCCGTTGGAGAATCAAATTGCAACCAAATTTTAGGTCTTTTGTCAAGCTTTGTTTCAGACACAGCATTTGCTTTTATTTTTCTGCCTTCCGAACGAGAAGGTTTATACTGCACCTCTTTCATAAATACAGAATTCACTGAAGATTCAGTCATAAATACCCTTTGGCTATTTTTAAAAACAATATTGCCGCCATTAATTATAATTGGTGGTTGCATTGAGTTTGACAATGTATCAATCATGGCATTAACAAAAAAGCCTTGGTTCACAGGAATATACCGTCCTGGTTTTTTATTTCCATAGGTTCCGTTATTGTTTATGCGCTCATCCGTTGAATATGCTTTAGTCCCGCCCATTAAGGTATAGGTGGCATAACCACCCACATATTGTCGTAAAATATGGGTGTTTTTTTCTCCAAAATGGTCCCAAAAATACAGAGCGCCATTAAAAACATTTCCTGTTGTATTGCTTCCTCCGTCTTTAATATTATCATCAATAAATTTATTGGCGTCCATGGCTGATGGGTATGGATTTCCAATTAACCGGTCATTTCCCTTAACAATAGGCAAGGTAAAATCGCCATTATTTGGCTTTCCCTTAAATACATAATTTTGTTCGTTTGTGATTGCAACTGCACCCGAAGTTCCTTTCATGGTGTAACCTTCGCCAGCCAAAAGAAGGGTGTTTTCATCAATAGGCTTCCAAGCTCCGTAATTATTGTCTGTTCCATTAAAGGTATGTAACCAGTAGGTGCTTATGATAATTGGTTTGGTAATCCCAGTGTCGGCCGCCCCATATGCCGGCTGAAAATTAATTACGCCATTTTTGTTTGGTTCATTGGCAATTGTGCCATCCATCAAAATAGTTTTTAATGTATAACTTTCATTGGAACTTGCCACGCCGCTTCCTTTTTGGTTAAGACCCAATGGCGTTATTGCCCCAACGGACGATGACCAATAATTGTAATTAAAACTATTGGCGGTTCCCTGTTGGTCGCGCTCCATGTAACCGCCGCTGTCCTGGTCTAACATACTGTTTTCTGTTTGCACCAGCTGCGATTCATCCTCCAAATCTAAGATGCCGTCCAATTCCAAATACCAGGTATTTTTTAGTTCTTTGCTCACTTTAATCGCCAATTTTTTGTCCTTGTCAACAATTAATCCCAGATTATTATGACTATTAAATGTTGTCACATTGTTTTTAATGTGCACAATGGCCCAGTCTTTATTGGTTGCTTCTGAAGCGATGTCCCAAACAGCGCCATGCAACCAAGCTGCGGTATTGGACCAATCTCCATCAGCCTTTGTTTCATAAGGCAAAGGGGCCGTTTGCGGATAAATATTTTTGATGTTGTACATTTTGGCCCCTGAACCAACATCAATGGCAGGCGTTGTTAAATTGTCAACAATATCATCTATAAACACATCCATTCTGAAATACCGCACCAAATTGGCACCAATGGTTGGAGAAATAGCTCTTGGAATTACAGTGCCGCTGTTAAAACCGTTTAACTCATCCAATTCCTGATACACCATTTTTTGAAGCTCGTCCTCGGTTAAAGCTTTGTTAAAAACCCTGACTTCATCTATTTCTCCCTTAAACATATCCGCAGTTGAATTGTAAATATCTCCATTTGAAGGCGCTCTTCCAATCCTAAATTTAGTATTTGAACTTGTAGGAATAGTTAATCCCAAACCTGCCGGATTTGTGCCTGCGACTTTTTCTCCATTTATATATAATTTAACCTTTTCATATGCATCTGTCCCATTGAAAACTGCAGCGACATGTGTCCATTTATTTAAAGATAAGCCAGTTGTTATTGCGGTGAAAGGTTTAGTGTCGGGAATTTCAACCCTTAACCTTCTAGTACTGCCATTAATGCGCATCCAAAAATTGGATTGTCCCATTATCGCTCCGTGATCTATAAAATTTGGATCTAATTTTATCCAGGCCATCATGGTGGCTTCGGGCAAACCGCTTACAATATTGGTACCATTGTCCTCTTCAATATAATCATTCCGGCCATCAAAATACACATGCAATTTTCGGTTTAAATTTCTTGGCGAGCCAAAAACAGCTATGTTTGCGTCAAATAAATCCAATATTCCGTCGCGGTCAATATCTATGTTGCCATCAATGACCCCATCGTTATTTGCATCCAAATTCGCATACAAAGTTCCCGCGATATCGAAGGTGATTCCGTTGGATTTGATGTCCATATAATCCGGAATGCCATCGTTGTCGCTATCTTTTACATAATCTTTCCATCCAATTCCCGTTGAGCCCTGACCCAGATTTCCATATTGGTTTGCGCCAGTGCCATAATCATAAATATCTAAAATGCCATCACCAAAATGTTCTAAAATTCCGTCGCCATCATCATCTTTATTTCTAAATATTTCGGAGTCCAAACCATCCCCAACACCATCACCATTGATGTCGCCATCGCCATTTACAAATCCAGCAACCGCATTACTGTTTCCGGCACCCGATTCATCCACATCAAAAATACCGTCGTTGTCACTGTCTAAATCCAAGTAGTTTGGAACGCCATCGCCATCGGAGTCCAAGGGAAAAATCCCTTCCGTTAAATCATGCATTCCGTTTAAATTGAGATCAATCCATGTGGCGCAACCTGTTAGTGTTCCACGACCTTCACTTAAATCTCCGAAACCGGCTTCAACAACATCTGGAATGCCATCATTATCGCTGTCCAAATCAAATACATCGGGAACGCCATCGTTGTCGGTATCACACAAAGTCAGTATGGTTGCAATGGGAGAATTTCTGCAAAAATTTTCTTCATCAACATCCCGAATGCCGTCATTGTCGTCATCAATGTCAATATCATCCATAATGCCATCGCCATCACTGTCGAAAAAAGCTGCCTCCACCAGTTGAATTTTGAAGGAATTGATCAATTCTTTGGCATTGCTGCCGAATTTGGAAAAAATATGTAACGCTTTTGTGGTATCTCTTTCAACCGCACTGTTGGTCTGACCTTTTAAGAAAGACGATGATTTCCCCTCATTTTCGGGTAGCATGGCAGTTTGGGAAAAGGCATAAAAAGTGCATAAACAGGTAAGCAATAACAATCTTGTTTTTTTCATAGCAAACAATTTTAATGGTGTATTTAAAAAAATCCAACAATGGTTATTATTTGAATATCCTTGTGCCGGTTAAATAAAATTTGGGGAATTAGTGTCCTAAAAATCAAGCATCTCTAAAAAATGATGCTCATTTCTTTATTTTTCAAAAAATAAAAAATCGCAAAAGCGT
>DAIQBF010000140.1:0-8350 GCA_036781305.1 Lutibacter sp. | reverse complement strand
GCCTGCTTTGGGAGCAGGAGGTCGCAGGTTCGAATCCTGCCACCCCGACAAAACCTAGTTTTAGGTTATATAAAAACACTGTTAATCGTATGATTCTCAGTGTTTTTTTGTTTTAGGACAATCATTTAATTTGAATTGATTTAGGATCAAGTCTAAAAGGGATCAATTAAACATATAAAAATTTAAAGCAAAGACAAGTTTTCGCAAGGAATAATTATACATATATTTGGAAAACTTTCAGCTTATTTTTTAAAGCCAATTGTTAACCTTTAATTCGCATTAGTAATAATTACCCTTACTATTTTTATGGGTGACCCATACCAAGATTACATCTCTTCTATATATATTTCGAGTAACATTTTAAGCTTTTTGAATTTTGAAAAAATATTTTATTATTGAAAAAGATTTTGGAACAACAAAATATATTAAAACCATAGTAGATAGTTTTGAAGGTATCCTATTTTCAGGGTGTTCTAAAAATCAAGAAGAAGCACTTACTTTAATATTCAAAAACAGTCCTGATATTATCTTTTTGGATATTGACAATACATTAAATAATTTACCAGAGTTTCTTTTAGATATAAATCAACACAGCAAAAATCAACCTGCTTTTATCGCTTTATCATCCTCCAAAGAAGGTGCCTATAATTCTTATAAATATGACTTTTCCGATTACCTATTAAAACCTTTGACAGAGCTTACGTTACAAAGAAGCGTTCTAAGCTATCAAAAAAAACATCCATCATTAATATGCGAAATAGCATGTCCCAAGTTGAATAAATGTGAAACAATTTGCCTTAAATCTAATAAAGATTATCAATATCTGAATACTAACGAGATACTCTTTTTAAAAGCCGACAATAACACAACCGATTTTTATATGAAAGATGAATCAATAATTGGAGCTTACAAAACATTAAAAACTTTTGAAAACACATTACCTCAAAATTTTTTAAGAATTCATAAAAGCTATATCATAAATAGCTGCTGTATTTCAAGAATTCATTATGGTAAAGCGATATGTATTATTAAGAATAACTCTTATAAAGTCCCTTTCACAAAAACCTTTATTGAAAACATTAATTCTATAAATGCAACTTTATCAGATAACGCATTCATCACTTTGAACTAGCGATGTCTCTGTACGAAACTTAATATCCCTTTAATTTATATTAGGCACATATCAGTCAGCAATTCATTTTTTAATGACCGTTATAGAATTTCACTATATAAAAGTCTGATTTACCTCATAGGTGTATAGGTTTCACTAAATGGCTGTTTTTTTGAGAGAAATTACTTTCCACTAATTATATTTTAGCCCTAGAAGCTTCACCAGCGTTACAAAAAAACAACGCTTTTCATTGTGCACAATTTTAAAACAATTGCCGAATAAACGGCATAGTAAACTATTGTTAAATCTTAAATTTTTTGTATTATGAGAATCTTAAAAAGTATCTTTATTTTAATCTTATTTACCAAACTTGTTGTTTCTTGTACTGATGATGATATTATAGAAGTGCATGAAACAAACGCAATTGAAAATATACAAGCTACTGGAGAAGACGAAACTGACGTTGACCAAACAAAAAAAGGGTAAATATTCTTTTAATTACGAAATTAAACAGCCTTTGACCTAATAGTTAAAGGCTTTTTCATAGCTTTGTTTTATATAGCCAAGTCCTTAAAAAATTATATATCCAAGTCTTTAAAAAAAATGCTACATAAAATAATTATACTAGTTTTATGTTTTATTCTTCAAAGTTGTAATTTTAATAAAGAACCAATAAAACAACCTGAATTAAAAAAAGACAGTATTTTTTTATGGATTGAATTCTCAAAAAACACTTCCTTACCTTTAGCAAAACGCAAATTCTTTTTAACAAAAGCGTATAATGCACTTAAGTATGGGCAAACAGATACTGTGGTTACTAGAACTTTAAGCAATATTGCCTATCAATATATAGAATTAGAGGAGATTACTCGTTTTAAAGAACTAAATAAAGAGGCTTACCAATTGGCTTTAAACATTAAAGATACTTTTGCATTAGCGGATGTCCATTGGAATGATGCGAACTATTATAAGAAAATGGAGGTGTATGATTCAGCTTACTTTCACTATAGTAAAGCCTATAGCTATTTTGAAAGTATAGACCAACAAAATTTTGCTGCAAAAATGTTGTATGGCATGGCTTTTATAAAAGGGAGGTATAGGGACTACTCCGGAAGTGAAATTTTAATTGTAAAAGCAATTTCAAAATACAAATTATTAAAAAAAAATGAAGCGCTATATGCCTCCTATAATCATTTGGCTATAATACAAAGCGATATAAAAGAATATGACAGGGCTTTGTTTTACCACAACAAAGCATTGGAATATTTAAGTAAATTAAAAAATAAAAAAGATTTTTATGAAACCAGTTTAAACAATATTGGTTTTGTTTATCTCAAAAAAGGAGAAAACTTAAAAGCACTGGATTATTATAATACAATATTGGAAAACGACAGTTTAAAAATCAAAGATATTCTGAGTTATGCCAGAGTTATTGATAATAGAGCCTATTGTAAATTTCTTAATAATGATACCTTTGGTATAAAGCAAGATTTTTATACCTCCTTAAAAATTAGAGACAGTATTAATAGTAAAGGTGGAATAGTTGTAAGCAAAATTCATTTATCAGAATATTATGCCATGTTTCAAGATACAGTTAAGGCTATTAATTATGCTAAAGATGCAAATATATTGGCAAAAGAAATAAAGAATGGTCGGGATTATTTAGCTTCACTTAAATTATTAGCTAAACTGGATAAAAAAGAGGCAGAGAATTATTTGGAAAGATATATTTCATATAATGATAGCTTACAAGATTTAGACCGTAAAATTCAGAATAAATTTACAAGAATAGCCTATGAAACAGATGAGTATATTGAAGAAAACAAACGCTTATCCCAACAAAAAATATGGTTGTTAATTACAGGCTTCGGAGTGTTGGCTATTTTATCATTGATATACTATATAAAAATTCAAAAAACACGAACCGAAAAGTTAATACTGGAAGCAGAACAACAAAAAACCAATGAACAAGTTTATATTTTAACCATAAAACAACAAGCTAAATTAGAAGAAGAAAAAACAAAAGAACGCAATAGAATATCTCAAGAATTACACGACAGTATCCTTGGAAAGCTTTTTGGAGTTCGTATTGATTTAGGTTATTTAGAAATTAAAGGAGACGATAATACTCTAAAACAACATGAATTATTTTTAGACGAATTACAAAATATAGAAAAAGAGATTAGAGAAGTTTCTCATAAATTAAATGCTGATTTTGATAGTTCTGAGATTGATTTTGGTGCGGTACTAAAGAAACTTCTGGAAAATAAAAGTCGTTTAGGAAATTTCACATATCAATTAATTATTGACGAAAGTGTTGCTTGGAGTGAAGTCAATGAAATTATTAAAGTAAATTTGTATCGGATTTTACAGGAAGCAATACAAAATATCATTAAATATGCAAAAGCGAAAAATGTTATCTTAAATTTTTCAATTGAAAAAGAAAGTTTAGTGGTAAACATAAAGGATAATGGTGTTGGTTTTAATGTTAAGAGAGTGAAAAAAGGAATCGGAATTAAAAACATGAAATCTAGAATACAAAAGTTAAATGGTATATTCAGCATTCAATCTGAATCTAATAAAGAAACCACTATACATTTTACAATCCCAATTCATTAAAAGATTATGAAAAAAAAAGAATATACAGTATTACTCATAGACGATCATCCTTTAATAACGAATGCCTATAAAAGTTCTTTTAATTATATTAGTAAACATAATGATACTATGTCTTTCAATATAGATGTGGCTCACGATTGCGATACTGCTGATAGAAAAATTGAGTATTTTTCAACAAACAATAAAGTTTTAGATATTGTTTTTTTAGATATCTGTTTACCTCCTTCAAAAGATGGAAATATACTTTCAGGTGAAGATTTAGGATTGAAAATCAAGAAATTGATACCTAATACAAAAATTATCGTATCAACAACTTTTAACGATAATTATAGGGTTCATAGTATTTTTAAGACCCTAGATCCCGATGGTTTTTTAACAAAAAATGACATTAATCCCAAAAGTTTGGCAACAGCTATTAAAACCGTCATTATAAATCCTCCTTATTATAGTAAGACCGTTATAAAATTACTTCGTAAAGAAGTTTCCAATGACTTCATATTAGATGCTATTGATAGAAAGTTATTATATGAACTCTCTATTGGCACTATGATGAAAGACCTCCCCAAAATTTTATTGCTTTCCCTTCCAGCAATAGAAAAACGTAAAATTCGTATAAAACAGATTTTTGATGCTGTAAGCCCACAGGATAAAGAACTGCTACAAATAGCTAAAGAAAAAGGGTTTATATAAGACAATAACAGACATATATTTGAAAGTCTAAAAAGTATGGTTCACCCATACTTTTTTTATTGACCACCAATACTTTTATTTTATAGATAGTATATAACTTTATACATATCTAAATGTTAAGGTTAAGGTTGTGTTTTCATTTAAATTGTTTTCTATATTCTTTTTAATATCCTTTTATTCTTACTCTCAAATTGAAATTAAAGGTATTGTTAAAGATTCGTCAAATGTAGCTGTTGAATTTGCTAATGTTGTATTAGCAAATCATCATAATGAAATTATTGCTGGTGGTATTACTGACGAAAAAGGACAGTTTAAAGTTTTAGTTGAAAAAGGGATTTATAAACTTACTATAAGTTTTATTGGTTATAAGGATTGGATAAAAAATATCTCTACCACAAACAACCAAGATTTTGGGGTCATTGTTCTTGCCCAGGATAGTAATAAACTAGACGAAGTGGTCGTAACCGCCAAAAAACCATTAATTGAGAGAAAAGTGGATAGATTGGTTTTTAATGTAGAAAATAGTGTGGCTGCAAGCGGAGGTGATGGTTTGGATGTTTTACGGGTCACTCCAGGTGTTCGGGTACAGAATGATGCCATTTCTATGGTTGGAAAAAACGGGATGGCTGTAATGGTAGATGATAGGTTGTTGCAACTATCTGGGGAAGACTTAGTTAATTACCTAAAGAACATAAATACTGAGAGCATTAAGAGTATTGAAGTAATAAGTAATCCGCCTGCCAAATATCAAGCAGAAGGGAATAGTGGCCTCATCAACATCAAACTAAAACAACTTAAAAACAACAGTTGGAATAGTTCAATAAGTACGTTTTATAGGCAAAACACTTATCCTTTGGCTACCATAGGAGGCGTATTTAATTATAGAAAAAACAAACTTATTACCAGTGCCAACATTCGTTATTCCAAAGGCTCGTCTGCCCCGACTGATATAAATACCATTTTCTATCCACAACAGATCTGGCATGAAGAAAACCAACGAATGGATTTTACAGATTACCTAAAAACAGGTCTGAGTTTTGATTACAATATCTCAAAGAAGATTTCTACTGGAATACAGTACGATGGAAGCTATAGTAATCCTTCTATGGAACAAAACGATCGGGTTACCCTGTCCGATGTAGCCACGAATTCATTGGATTCATTGTTAATCACCAAAGGATTAGAAAAACCGAAACATAGACTACACTCTTTAAACTACCATTTTGTTTATACCATCGACACTATTGTTAAAAAAAAATTATCCTTCGACTTTGACTATTTCAACTACAACTCAAATAACGACAGAACTTTTACAAGTAACAATTACCTCCCCAATGGCAATTTGATATCAAACTCTTTTTTTTCAGGGAATAATGTTGGGAAGCAAGATATAAATAACTACTCCTTTAACCTGGACATGCAACACGAATTTAAGAATTTTTCTTTGAACTATGGGGGAAGAGTATCGCTTTCAAGAACGAATAACGATATAGCCTTTTACAATCTAACATCGGGTGTTCCGGTTTTAGACTCCCAACAAACCAATACGTTTGAATACAACGAAAACATTCAATCCCTTTATCTGTCTGCCACTAAATCATTTAGTAAAAAGTGGGAGACCCAATTGGGTTTACGATTAGAAAATACCCAGACTACGGGTAATTCGTTGACGCTTGACCACATCAACAAAAACGATTACAACAAACTGTTCCCGACGGTTTATGTGTCTTATAGCCCAAATGATGAATATTCATACAATATTAATTATGGAAGAAGAATTCGCCGCCCAAGATTCAATTGGCTAAACCCTTTTAGGAGCTACTTAAGCCAATACGCTTATGTAGAAGGAAATCCATTCTTGCAACCTTCATTCTCGAATAATTTGGAACTGAATTTCGTCTACAAGGGTAACTTAAATCTTCAACTTTACTACAATAATATAAATAATGGATTCGGTCAATGGACTTTTTTTGATCCCAATAACCAACAGGTCAATTTTACCAAGCCTGTCAATTACTATAATTCCGACATCTATGGGACTAACCTAACTTATACATTTAAAAAAATTGCCTGGTGGGAATCTATCAATATCTTTAACATAAATTATTCTGCAACCCATTCGACAATACCTGAAACTAACTCCAACAGAAAGGGAACTATGGCATATCTGTATTTTGACAATACTTTTAAGCTATCAAAAAAAGTAAATTTTAATATTAATTATTGGTATGGATTTGCGGGAGCTAGCGATTTGGACAAGAGTTCCGCCTCCAGCCAGCTCAACACTTCATTACAGATACGGTTGTTAGATAAAAAATTGACCATGACCCTTGCAGGTTACGACCTTTTAAGCAGTAACCGTCCAATCTATACAAGTTTTACCGACGACATCAGGATTGATTACAAAAACTATTATGATACCCGGAGTTTTCGGTTTTCATTGACTTACAAGTTTGGCAATAATAATATTGGAGGCAAACAAAGAGAGCAAAAAAATAAAGAAGAACTTAATAGAACAAATTAATAGAATTAGACCGACCAATTTTGATCTTTATAATACTATTGAAAAATAACCGATATAGCTTGCAAGCAAAGAGCGAAAAAGTAATAGGAATTAATCTCTATAAAATATGATTCTATTGTTTAACTATTAAATTTTATTAAAAATGAAAAAATCATTTAAAAAACTGACATCAGAAATTACTTCTTTGGAAGAAAATAAGCAAGAAGTTTTAAGAGGAGGATTTTCTTCTTTTTCATTGTCCTCTATTGATCCTGAAGACAAGAATAAGAAAAGTGATTGCAGCAATAACAACTACGCATCAGGTTGTCATTGTTAATTAATTCAATAAACATTATTAATATTTAAATTTTTAAAAAATGAAATTACAAAGTACAAATCCACAGAAAGCAGCATTCTCATCTATATCTCAGAATGCCGAACAAATTGTTGATAAAAGCATCAGCAAAATTAAAGGAGGTTTTTCATCTTTTTCCTTAAAATCCATTGATCCTGAGGATAAAAACAAAAAGAGTGATTGTAGTAATAATAATTATGTACAAGGATGCTCTTGTTAAAATTTAGTTTGGGGGAGAAATTTTCTCTCCCCCTTTCTTTAAATTTAAAAATTAAACCATGAGATTAAGCCAATATAATGTCATACAGCCTTTAGAAGTCAAACATCTTCTAGCAAATACTTATACCGATAACTATCTATTGTTGGAAAATGAATTGTTTTTGGCGTATAGCAGTATTCAAAATGACAGTAATCAGATACCTGAATTAAAAAACTACTATACAGAATTTTATAGAGAGCTAGTGAAAAAAGGTTTTTTAGTAAGTTCAATTAGAAATGAATTAGAAGAAGTTTTATCCGCCATTAAAGAGATGGACTCAGACACTGAACGCTTTAGATTGATTATTAACCCAACCATGAATTGTAATTTCAACTGTTGGTACTGTTATGAAACACATCTAAAAGGCTCTAAGATGGATTTAATAAATATCAATAAAACTTTAAGGTTCATTGATTCTGTATTAGAAACAGATATTAAATCGCTTAACATTGGATGGTTTGGAGGAGAACCACTTCTGAATTTTAAAAAAGTTATACTTCCTGTTCTCCAGTATGCAAAGATCGCTTCTAGAAAAAAAAATATTAATTTGTCAACAAACTTTACTACTAATGGTTTTTTATTAAACCAAGAAACTATAAATGAACTCTTAAATTTTAATGTTCTTAATTTACAAATCACTTTGGATGGAAATAAAGAAAAACATAATACAATTAGATATGTTTCTAAAACACGTGGATCTTATTCCAAAATTGTTACAAATATTGGACTCGCAACCAGTAATAAGATAAATGTTGTAATAATGCGAATTAAGGGTTGACAATTGGCTTTAAAAAACAAGCAGCAAGTTTTCCA
>DAIQBF010000139.1:0-8365 GCA_036781305.1 Lutibacter sp. | reverse complement strand
TCTGGCTCTATGGGCTTGATGCCATCGGCTTCCGTAGGAGAAAAAAACGCCTTGTATGAACCAATCCACGGTTCTTATCCGCAGGCTGCAGGAAAAGATATTGCAAATCCACTGGCCACCGTTTTATCGGCTGCCATGATGTTTGAAGACACTTTCAAACTAAAAGAAGAAGCAAAAGCAATTCGGGATGTTGTTAATAAATCTTTGGAGCAGGGAATTGTGACGGAAGATTTATCAGGGAAAAACAAAGCTTATAAAACAAGCGAAGTAGGGAATTGGTTGGTAAAGAATTTGTAATAAAAACATTAAACTTAAAAAACTTAACAAAAATTCAATCAACTTTTCAGCTGAAAAAAAACACTTTACGGTAAAATGTAAAGTGTTTTTTTGCTTCAAATCTGTTGGTATTTAAATTTATGAAATTAGCCACAACGAGTTTTTGCTGAATGTTTGTCAGTTTGTACTAAATCCGATTTAAGCATAAATTTTATGAGGTGTTGTGGTGTCGTTTTTTTTATTTTTATACTTATAACGGGTTTACTCTAATTTGTCCTCCAACTGCTTTTAAAACTTTCATTATTGTTGAAAATTGTGGTTTCGCTCCGTCAGATAATGCTTTGTATAGACTTGGTCTACTTAAACCGGTTTCTTCTGCAATTTTTGTCATTCCGATAGCTTTTGCAATATGTCCAAGTGCGGTAATTATATCTGAATTATCTCCTTCTTCTAATACGGAATTAAGATATTCTGCAATCATTTCGTTGCTATCTAAATAATCTGCAATGTCAAATTTTGATGTTTCCATTTTTTTTACTTTTTTAAATTGTCCCAAATTTCTTTTGCCTTTTCGATGTTCTTTTGTTGGGTTGATTTATCTCCGCCAATCAGAAGGATAATAATTTTTCCATCTGTTTCTTTGAAGTAGATTCTGTAACCTTTCGCAAAATTAATTTTTAGTTCGCTTATTCCGTCTCCAACAGGATTACAGTCACCAAAGTGTTCGTCATTTTCCAGTTTTTGAATTCTGAATAAAATTTTTGCTTTTGCTCTTAAATCCTTTAATTTTCTCAACCACTTGTCAAATTCTATTGTTTTTTCAAGAAAATACATTTATTTTTAGTGTATTCATTCGGATACAAAAGTATGTAATTTTTTTGAATTGTGAAAATTGTTTGTTGATTTTCCTGAGGTCAATATTGTTATTTGTATTGGCTAAAAGGATTCCATATAAACATACTTCCATAAAATTGTTAGTAAAAATAAAAGGATAATCGTTTAGCAATCAGCTAAAAAATATTATATTTAAAAATTGAATGTTGTAAAAGGGAAGAATAATACTATAATTTGACATCAGAAATAGCATAATCCCAAAGGTATCTTATGAAAAAACATTTCATAGTATTTGTATTTTGTTTATTTGTTGGACTTTTTAATAGTTATTGTCAGCAAGACTGCACAAACGCATTGCCGGTTTGTACAAATGCTAATTCGGGTGGTGTTGTTAATGGTTTAGGGCGTGATGATTTTAATGGAAATATACAATCAGGTTGTTTAAAAAATGGATTAGGTGCTTCTACCATAGAAACAAATTCTTTTTGGTTTAGAGTGAAATTAACAGAAGATGGAGAATTTGGTTTTGATATTGAACCAACAAATTCAGGTGAAGATTGGGATTTTGCTGTGTATGGCCCCAGCCCTTCCTGTGGTGCTTTAGGAACGCCTGTTGCCTGTAATTACAGCAAAGTTTCTGAAACGGGTTATACAGGTGTTGGGGTTGATCCAACTACCAATACCCAAACCACAGCATATGATTCTTGGATGGATGTAAAAAAAGATGATGAATATGTAGTATTGGTTAATCAATATTCTGGAAGCAATGCCGGATTTTCAATAATCTGGAAAGGTGCCGTAATTACAAATAATGCAAACCCATTGGATTGTTCTATTTTGGTGGATTTGGGTCCAGATAGAGATTTGTGTATAGGGCAAAGTATAACATTAAATGCGACTATTTTCGGAACTTCAATAAGTTATGCATGGTTTTTAAAGAATACTACAACCGATATTTTTGAACTTTTACCTTCTACCAGTCCAACACTTAAGGTAACTACTTCAGGAAACTATAAGGTTATTGTTACTGATAACAATACAACTGAATCTCCAAAGTCGGATGAAATTGTGGTTACTTTTCATACTATTCCAATAGCAAACTCAGTAAGTGATATTGTGCTTTGTGATTCGGATAATAATGGGGTTGAAGATTTTAATTTAGATTCTCAAACTTCAGCAATTTTGAACGGACAAACAGGAATGACTGTAACTTATTATGAATTTGAGCTTTTTGCAGAGCTTGGTGCTGATCCTAAATCAAGTCCTTATTCCAGTAGTGGAGGAACTATTTGGGCTCGAATTGAAAATTCAGGGAATCCAGATTGTTATGATATTACTTCATTTGATTTATTGGCAGTTCCGGCACCAATAGCAAATCAACCACCTGATTTAAGTGCCTGTGATAATGATAAGGATGGGTTTATGATTTTTAATCTGGATAATCAAACCCCTTTAATATTAAATGGTCAGTTAGCTATTGTTACTTTTTATGATGATGAGGCCAATGCAAATAATCGAAAAGGATGGATTCTAAATACAGCTGCTTATTTATCTAAAACTAAAACTATATGGGTACGTGTTGAACCAAGCGCAAATTCAAGTTGTTATTCAATTACTTCATTTAAGATACAGGTATTTGAAAAAGCAATTGCCAATTCCACCACCAATATTGTACAATGTGATTTCGACAATGACGGCTTATATCAATTCGATTTTAAAACCTTAAAAGACACTGATATTATAGGAACTCAAAGTTCAGCGACTTTTGAAGTTAACTATTTTGCCACGCAAGCCAATGCCAATAACAACATAAATGCACTGCCAAATCCATATACCAATGTTACGCCTTATGCGGAAGAAAGGATTTATGCGCGTATCCAAAACAAGGGATTTGCCGATTGTTTCGAAACCACCAGCTTTACCATACAAGTTTTTGATAGGGCATATCCGACCGTACCCGCAAATATTCCTGTATTGTCGTATTGTGATGATGCTTCTGATGGTGATGATGCCAATGGTTTTTATATTTTTGATTTAACGAAACGTGAAAGCGTGATTCTAAACTCTCAGTCGTCTTATGTTTTTGATGTGAATTATTATGAAGATGCAGCTTATACAAAACAAATTTCGAATCCGACTGCCTATACAAATAGTACTGCCAATCAGCAAACCATTTATGTGCGCGTAACCAACAAAAAACTAAATAATGTGGACTGTTATGCGGACACTTCTTTTGATATTGAAGTTAAACCATTGCCAAATGCGCTTACAACACCTTTTGACTTGATACAATGCGATGAAGACGGCAACCCTGATGGAATTGTGAATTTTAACCTTGCGGAAGCTGATTTCTTTGTGACGATAGGCGATACCGGCTTAAATGTTACTTATCATTTATCCGCGACAGATGCGGCTTCGGGAATAAATAAAGTCAATAAATCCTCCTTTTCAAATAGTGTAAGCCCAACTGTTTTTGCGAGGGTTTCTTCTGCGGAAGGATGTTATAGAATTGTTCAAGTCAATCTTAAAGTTTCTGTCCCTGCATTTCCATTAAATTACCTCCATGAAATTACGTTTTGCGACGATGATGATACAATAGACGGTTTGCACGAATTTAATTTGGCGCAAGTCACTTCAGAAATAATATCCTTGTTTCCAAGTCCAAATTTGCGGGTTTCTTACTTCAGAAATCGGGCTGATGCCGTTTCAGAAACCAATATTATTAGTCCGGCAAACGCTTATTTAAGTGAAATTCCTTTTAGCCAAACAATCTGGGTACGCGTTGAAAGTGCCATCAATGGCGGTTGTTTTGGCATTGCGCCGGTAATTCAATTAAGGGTAAATCCACGACCCGAATTTGACTTGGATGAGACAGGCGTTGTGTGTTTGAATGATTTGCCTCTAAATGTTTCAACCTATAATCCGCTTGGCAATTATACGTATGAATGGACAAATGATGCCGGAGGTGTTATAAGTGAACAACCATTTGCTGATATTTTTGCAGCTGGAGTTTATACCGTTGTGGCAACTTCAACTTTAGCTTGTGAATCTTTTCCAAAGCAAATCGCTGTTACAGAATCTATTATTGCAAATATTTCTGTGGAAGACATTCAAATCATTGACAATTCGGGCAATAATTCTATTACCATAAATAATGCCAATCAAAATTTGGGTATTGGAGATTATGAGTTTGCATTGGATCATATTTCAGGGCCTTATCAGGACAGTCCAATTTTTTCTGAAGTGATTCCCGGAAAACACATTGTTTATGTAAACGATAAAAATAATTGCGGCATAGCGCAGGTAACGGTTTATGTATTCGGATTTCCAAATTTCTTTACGCCAAATGATGATGGAATAAATGATTATTGGAATGTTTTGGGCGTAGAACCAGGTGTTTTTAAAGCCTCTTCAATTTATATTTATGACCGTTACGGAAAATTGATGACAAACTTCAGCGCTTTTCAAACGGGTTGGGATGGATTTTACAATTCCCATAAAGCAGTTGCAACAGATTATTGGTACTTGGCGAAAATGACAGATTATAACGATGTCACTAGCGAGTATAAAGGACATTTTAGCTTGATTAGAAGGTGAAAAAGTGTATGAGATTATTAAAAAATAGTTGCATACTTTAAAATAGAAATAAAAAATGTGGAGCCAAAAGCCCCACATTTTTATCTAAGTAAATATAATTATAATTCAAAAAGCTCTATTAATTTGAAGCCATCATATTGAAATTTACGCTTAAAGTGTCTTTTGACATCATATTTAATTTGCCCATATTTTGTTCATTTCCAACAGGGTTCATTATATAACCTTCTAATTCAGCTTTAATGGTATAAACTCCTTCTGGAATTCCGATAAAGGCATATTGTCCATTTTCGTCAGAATGAGTTGTGGTATAAAGTGTTCCATTATGCATTAACGAAATAGTGGCATTTGGTAAATTTTCATTGGTGTCCTGTACCGTTCCATTTATGGTTCCAGAAGTTGACAAATCTACAAAACGCATGGTTGGCATAAAGGTAAAACCTGTCATGCTCATCATCATATTGTTGTAATTAACACCTTCCAGCACAAAAGATTGATCTACATCCACATCTAAAAGATATTCACTCATGCTGCCATTGGATACTGTTAAAATATGATCTAGCTCAATGTCGATACTTCTATTCTGATTATTTAGCATCATTCCTCCTTGCATCATACCGCTTCCTGAATAGCCATCCTGATTCATATTATAGGTAAATGAATCACCATTTGTCAGCACCATTTCTGTTGAAGAAATATACAAGCGCATAAGATTATAATCTCCTGCGGGAATTTCAATAGTTGCCATTGTTGAAGTCATGCCATTTACCAATTCCAACAAATTGTATTTCGTTGGTGTATTAGTTAGGGTCATAAAGGAATTTGCGTGAGCGCTATTTCCAATTTCAATTTTATCAATTGTTACGCTTGCCGACATAAACTGGGTATAATGCATCGGCGCATCTGTAAGTTTTAAAGAAAGGGTTCCAACAGGAGTTGTTGTATTGTCATTTTCGCAACTTGCTGCAACTATTACTAAGAGTGCAACAAAAAAATATTTCATTTTTTTCATTTTTAGGGTATTTTAAAATTAATTATAACGTTTTTAAAGTTTGGTTGGTTATAATTTACAATATAAACGGAAGTTCAAACATAATAGTTTCTAGAATGTTTGATTTAATAAAACCACAGAATTTTAAATTCGGAAGACTTGGTATAAAATATTGAAGTTGTGCTTATTTGGTGGTGGAAAATAATTTTTGAATTGGGTTGAACTGTTATCTTTTTGAAAAAATAAAACAGCGTCAAATAAATTAAAAATAATGAAATTTTGTTGGTTGTTATCCAGTTTTAAGACTGGTTCTTTTTCAAATACTGATCCATTTATAAATTGAATTTCATCATGGCAACATGATTTTTTTGAATAAGAAGGATTATTTTCTGCTAACTTACAATCACCTTCATCCATTCGGCATTTCTCCACATTTCCAAAAAAGGATTCGGAAAAAACATGGCCTCCGCATAAATGTTTTTCAACCGTAAAGGAAACAGATGAAAACAGCACCAATACTGTTAAAAAAAAGACGGCTATGTTAGAGATAATTTTTTTCATTAATTTGCTTAAAATGAAGTGTTTAGCATAGAAATATTCAAATGCAAAGATAGGGAATAACGGCCGTAAAAAATGTAACAAAAGTCACATAGTTGTACTAAAAATTATTTTTTAATCTATCTAACAAACTATATATCAGTTCTTTATCATTTTCAGAGAGTTTTGCATCTTTATGAATAAACGTATAAGATGAAAGGGACATCTCATTCTTTTCAATTTGATTTTTAAAAATTAATATTTTTTATTTTTCTAATGAGACACTTCTTAATCGAAGTGAATTTGCGATCACCGACACAGAGCTAAAACTCATCGCCAAAGCTGCAATGATGGGCGATAATAACAATCCGAATACGGGGAATAAAACGCCTGCGGCAATTGGTACGCCCAACACATTGTACACAAATGAGAAAAATAAATTTTGCTTGATGTTTTTCATTACAGCGTGACTTAAATTTTTTGCTTTTACAATGCCCTGTAAATCGCCTTTAACCAAGGTCATTGCTGCACTTTCAATAGCCACGTCGGTTCCTGTTCCCATGGCAATGCCAACATTTGATTGGGCAAGCGCGGGCGCATCATTAATTCCGTCGCCGGCCATGGCAACTATTTTTCCTTCGGATTGCAATTTTTTAATAAATTTCAATTTGTCTTCTGGTAAAAAACCTGCTTTAAACCTGGTTAGATGTAATTCGTTGGCAACTGCTTTGGCCGTATTTTCATTGTCGCCAGTTAACATAATAACTTCAACACCATGATCCATCAAAGTTTTAATGGCTTTGGCACTTGTCAGCTTAATGGCATCAGTGATACTCACATAACCCAAAGCTTTTTGATCAACAGCAATATAGGAAACCGTTTTGCCTAACTTTTGTTCGGCTAAAATTTGGGCTTCCAAATCTTTTGAAACCGATGCCTTAATTTTTTCCATCAATTTTTTATTGCCCAAAGCCACTTTGTTTTTGCCGACAGTTCCCGTTACGCCCATTCCGGTCACGGCCTCAAAATCATCAACTTTAATCAATTTCGATTTATTTTCTTTGGCATAATTCACAACGGCTTGCGCCAATGGATGTTCGCTATACTGATTTAAGGAGGCAATTTGCTGTAATAAATCTTTTGAATCTCCTTCTAACGCAACCACTTTTTCAACGGATGGTTTTCCTTCGGTAAGGGTTCCTGTTTTATCGGTAATTAAAACATTCACCTTGTTCATAGTTTCAAGGGCTTCGGCATTTTTAATTAAAATACCATTTTGTGCGCCCTTGCCTACACCAACCATAACGGACATGGGTGTTGCCAATCCCAATGCACACGGACAGGCGATAATAAGTACCGCAACAGCATTCACAAAGGCGTAAACCAGTGCAGGATCTGGACCGAAATAAGCCCAAACGATAAAGGTTATGATGGAAACTACAACAACAATTGGCACAAAATATTTTGAGATGGTATCCGCCAATTTTTGAATGGGCGCTCTGGATCGGCTGGCATCGCTTACCATTTTAATAATTTGTGACAATAAGGTTTCAGAGCCCACACGTTCCGCTTTCATCACAAACGATTTGGTTCCGTTGATGGTTCCAGAACTTACTTTGTCATTTATCGATTTATCAACGGGAATCGGTTCTCCGGAAATCATGGATTCATCGATGCTGCTGCTTCCTTCAACAATTACACCATCAACAGGGATTTTTTCTCCCGGTTTAACCCGCAACAGATCGTCTTTTTTAATGGAATGAATCGATACAATTTTATCTTCGCCATTCACAACCAAAGTCGCTTCCGAAGGTGCCAGTTTTAACAATTCTTTGATGGCGCCGCTGGTTTTGCTGTGAGCTCGGGCTTCCAGCAACTGTCCCAACAAAACCAAAGCTAATATAACGGCTGTTGCTTCAAAATACAGGTCAACACCGCCCATGTCACTTTTAAATTCCTGCGGAAAAACATCGGGGAACGTAAGTCCGACAATACTAAACAGAAATGCGGCTCCTGTGCCAATTCCCACCAAAGTAAACATGTTTAAATTCCATGTAATGATGGATTTCCATGCTCGCACATAAAACATCCAACAAGTGTAAAAAACAATGGGAAGCGTTAATACAAACTGTG
>DAIQBF010000138.1:0-8394 GCA_036781305.1 Lutibacter sp. | reverse complement strand
AATTTCTTTTATTTCTTTAATTTCTTCAATTTCAGTTATTTTAGTGGCCTTATATAAAGCGCCTCCGCCGATTCCGGTAATCTTTTTTGCAATATCTTCTTGGCTTATTTTGTTTTCGTCAAAAGTGAATTTTCCAATTTTTTCTTCAAAGTTTACTTTTGAGTAGGTAACGCCTTCTGTCTTTGATAATTTTGACTCAATTGTTTTGGCACAGCCAATTTCACAAGTCATTCCTTCTATTTCAACTTCTATACTTTTATATTTTGCGGCAATTTCTTGTTTTTCATTCCCAGATTTATTAATGTTTGTGCCTTTTTTAGCTTCATTGCAGGAAAATAGAACAAATGCCATTATTAAAATTGATATTGCTTTTTGCATAATCGGTTTCTTTTAATTGGTTTTGCGAAGTTAGAAACTAATAATTTTAAATCCGAATATTTACGCGATTTTTACAATTTATTTTTAAAATTGAAAACAAAAGATTACACAGGATTTACTTAATTATTCTTTTCTCGATTTAGGAAAGTTCCTTTATTTTAATGAAAAAAACTTTGATAGGATTGACGCCAACCGAAGTTTGTGCTTTAAGGATTTGAATTGCAGTCGTTTTTTTTATTGTTCTGGCATATAAGGTTTTGTGGTTTTAGCTGGTGGATTTTTTGCAAATAAGGCCAAATAAAAAACGGCTCAATTTCTCGAGCCGTTTTTAAAATCAAATTAAAATTTTATTTATAGAAAATCAGCTTCAGAAACGCCTTCATTTACTTTTGCGCCAATTAATTTAAACTCAACTGATTGAGGGCCTAAGCTTCCTGTTTTTGTGCCGGGGAACTTAATTCCGTTAAATTCTTGGTAATTGCTGAAAGTCGCTTCCTGATTTTGGGTTTGGCCTTGCATAGAGATCACTTGCAGTTCCTTAACTTTTAATCCGCTTGCGACATCAAAATAAACCGACGAAGAAACAATTTCACCTTTTGTTGAAATTACATAAGCATCTTTGCCGTCAATATTTTCAATACCTGCTAATTTAGAATTTTCGTTGTTTAACAATCCCATTTCCAAAAAGGTGCCTAAAGTGTAGGTCATTTCGCCCGACATTTGTGGAGGTAATGCTTGTTTATTCATAAAAACGCCTGCGTCAGACATCACAACTTTCATCATCAAATTTCCACCCATACTGGTTTCATTGGCGTATTTGCTGGAAGTTCTTTTTTCAGTGGTTGTAATCACGCTTCCCATCGCATTTGCTTCATAAGTAACCAAAGTGCTTTTTAAGGCTTTTACCTTATCGGCACCGCCAATAGCGTTAAAATAGCCATCTATCACTGTTTGTTTGGTGATTCCTGCAGGAATTGGTTTTGACATTTCGGGTTTTGAAGCAGGATTTGATTCCTTATCAAAATAATTGATGGCATAAGGTAATTTTTCAAGATTGGGCAATACGTCCAACGCTTTTCCGACAATTACAATTCTCGCATTGTCTTCGCTAAAATATTTTTGGGCCACGCGCTGCACATCATCAACCGTTACCGCATTTATTTTTTGCAGATAAGTTTCGTAAAAATTTTCCGGCAATTTTTTAGTGACAATATTTAAGGCATAGCTGGCTACCGTGGAAGGATTTTCTAATGCCATCACAAAGTTTCCTATATAGGCGGCTTTTGCATTTTTCAATTCTTCATCAGTAACTTTGGTGTCTCTAAAAGTTTTGATTTCTTTCATAAATTCCACCACCGAACTGTCGGTCACCATATTTCTTACAGAAGCTGCCGATTTAAAAGTTGCCGAGGTTCTTTCGTCGTTTCCAATCCTGGAATAAGCGCCATAAGTATAGCCTTTATCTTCGCGTAAATTCAGGAATAAACGACCTTCACCGCCGCCACCGAATATTTTATTTGCCAATAAAGCCGGAAAATAATCGGGATTGCTCATTTTTAATTCCACCGTATTTATGACCGCGATATCAGATTGCACCGCATTTGGCATGTCAATAAAATCAATCTCGGTTTTGGCAACGTCTGCTACTTTCGGAATTTCATACGCAGGAATTGTTCCTTTTTTCCAGTTGCTGAAAAGTTTGGTTACCTGATTTTTCACATCTTTAAAAGCAACATCTCCAACAATTACCAGATAGGCATTGTTTGGTTTAAAATAGGAGGCATAAAAATTTTGGACATCAGCCAAGGTTACATTTTTGGCGGTAGCTTCTGTTTCAAATTCTCCGTAAGGATGACTTTTCCCGTAAACCAAAGCATTTTGGGCTTTTGCGGCAATGGCGGCAACACTATTTTCCCCCGATTTTATATTTTCAAGAAGTTTGGCTTGTTCTTTTTCAAATTCTTCTTGTGTAAATAGCGGATTTTGAACAGCATCAGCCGTTAATTCCAAAATTCTTGGAAAAAATTTAGACAAGGTGTTGAAGCTTGCGCTTTGGCTGCCAATATTTAAGCTCGCGCCTAAAAAATCAATTTCTTCATTAAATGCATCTTTTGATATTGTTTTGGTCCCATTTCCCATCATTCCTCCTGCAATAGATGTCAATCCGGCTTTTTCTCCTTCAAAAACAGGACCGTTGTCTAAAATTAAAGTTGCGGAAACTTTTGGTAATTTATGATTTTCAACAACCATTACTTTTAATCCGTTTTTAAGTTCAAAAGTTTGTGGTTTGCCTAAATTTATGATAGGTGCTGGCCCTGCTTTTGGTTGTTGTGATCTGTCTATTTGTGCGTTTACTCCTAAAGAAATAAGAAATAATGCAATTAATGTGGTTATTTTGGTTTTCATATTATTTTCATCTTTAGTATTATTCAATTTCCTTTTTAAGATAATCCATTTCAATGCGGCTATTTTTGTTCAAATATTCATTTGCCACACGTTTAATGTCTTCTCTGGTTATGGAGCGATAGATATTGATTTCGTCGTTAATTAAGTTTGTATTGCCCTTTAAAGTATAATTTGCCGCTAAAGTATTGGCAATGTTTTGCACGCCGGAGTTTGAATTCACAAAATTGTTTTCAAATTGATTTTGTAATTTTTGAAACTCTTTTTCTGAAATTAATTCAGTTTGAAGTTTTGTGATTTCCTCATCCATGATTATGCCCAAATCATCTAAGGTAGTTTCCCCCATTGGCAAAGCGCCCATAATATAAACTCCGTAATCTTCTTGTGAATCGTTAAATGCCAATACCTGAAGTGCTTTTTTTTCTTCAACCAATCTTTTGTACAATCTGGCGCTCTTTCCGCTTGTTAAAATGGAAGAAACCATATCTAAAGTATAAGAATCTTTGTCTTTATTTGATGGCGTTCTGTAAATAAACAGTTTAACGGGAATTTGAATGTTTGAATCGTATTCGGTTACTTTAACAGACTCTGTGATTGGAGCTTCTTTTATGTTTATTCTTTCAACTTTTTCTCCTTTAGGAATATCGCCAAAGTAATCTGAGATCATTTTTTTGGTGGCCTCGGTTTCAAAATCGCCGGCTACCACTAAAACAGCGTTGTTAGGTGCGTAGAACTTTTTATGAAAATCTAAAAACTCCTGTAATTTTGCGGCATCTAAATCCTCCATACTTCCAATAACTGAATTTTTATAAGGGTGATTTTTAAATACATATTGATTAATTCCTGTGCGATACATGATTTTTCCGTAGGGCGCATTGTCAATTCTGGCGCGTTTTTCTTCTTTTATCACTTCATTTTGCGTATCAACGCCCACTTGATTAATCACTGGGTGAAGCATGCGCTCAGACTCTAGCCACAAGCCAAGTGCCAAATTATTGGAAGGGAATGTTTCATAATAAAAAGTTCGGTCTTGCGTGGTATTCGCATTGTTGTTTCCGCCGTTGGCTGATACAATTTTAAAAAATTCTCCTTTAGGGATATTTTCGGTTCCTTCAAACAACAAATGTTCAAAAAAGTGGGCAAATCCCGTGCGTCCAGCCACTTCATCTTTGGCGCCCACGTGGTACATCACAGAGGTGCTAATAATAGGTGCAGAATTGTCTTTGTGTAAAATAACGTGCAAACCGTTACTTAAATCATACTCTTCAAATGCTACTTTTTGGGCAAACATATTAGCGCTTAAAAAAAGCGCTAAAGAGCTTAAATAGATAATTTTTCTCATAGTTATTACAGGTTTAATTTAATTAATGTTGCGTATTTGACGCGTTTGTTATTTAGATGTTACAATTTTGGAATGAATAATATGACATAGAAATATGACATCATAGAATTTTTCATAGCAAAATGAGTTTCAAATATATCAATTTTTTTTCAGAAATGAAGTGAAATCAATTGCCAATTTGAAATTATTCATTATTTGTACTTGTTGCATATTCTATAATTAAAAGCAAGTAAAATTTAAAAAATTACCAGTAAATTTATCAATAAAACCTGTTAGGTTTGAAGTTGAAACCATAAAGCTTTATTATTCAATTTTAATTGTTCATTATTCATTAAACGTGCGTTAGTGATTGAAACGAAAATCCTTTTTTGAGGTTATTCACCGATAAAAAGATTGCAGTGAAAAGCACGACCCCGCCAGTTGGCGGGGGAACGCCCACCAAAAAGGCAGGCAGACCCAAAACATTTTTTTTGTTGGTTTTTTGCTATTTTAAAAATTATCCCTTAATTTCAACAACATAATTTAAGAGGCTAAAAGTTAGCGGTTTATTTGCTTTAAATTTGTTTTGCAGAAACAATAAAAAAGACATATATTTGCACCCGCCTAAGTAGAAAAGGCAACCAATTTAATTAATAAAGCGAATAAAAACAAAGCTTATGTACGCAATTGTAGAGATAGCAGGGCAGCAGTTTAAAGTAGCGAAAGACCAAAAAGTTTACGTACACCGTTTACAAGAAGAAGAGGGAGCGAGTATTTCCTTTGATAAAGTTCTTCTGGTAGGGGATAATGGTACAATAACAATTGGCGCCCCAGCTATAGATGGAGCCGAAGTAACGGCCAAAATTTTAGGTCACCTGCAAGGTGATAAAGTAATCGTTTTCAAAAAGAAACGCAGAAAAGGTTTCAGAAAAAAGAATGGCCATCGCCAGGCTTTAACTGAAATTCAAGTTGAGGGAATTTTTGCCAGTGGCGCAACAAAAAAAGCTGCTGTTAAAAAAGAAGCTCCTAAAGCTAAAGTTGAGGCACCAAAAGAAGCCCCTAAAGCAAAAGTTAAAGCAGTAAAAGAAACTGCTGCTGTTGATTTTGAATCAATGACTGTTGTTGAATTAAAAGCTTTGGCAAAAGAAAAAGGTATTGAAGGATACACTTCTTTGAAAAAAGCAGAATTAATTGAAGCATTAACGAAATAAGAACCAAAATTTTAAAACCATAAGGCCATGGCACATAAAAAAGGAGTAGGTAGTTCGAAGAACGGTAGGGAATCGGAATCGAAACGACTAGGAGTAAAAATATTTGGTGGACAAGCTGCAATTGCAGGGAACATTATTGTTCGTCAAAGAGGAACGCAACACCATCCTGGTGATAACGTATATATGGGAAAAGACCATACTTTACACGCTGGAGTGGATGGTTTGGTAAAATTCTCAAAAAGAAAAGACAATAAATCTTATGTTTCTATCGATACAATCGAAGCATAGCATGTAGATTTTAGCTATTTTAAAAGCCCAAACTTTAAAGTTTGGGCTTTTTTTTATGCGCTATTTACTACATTTGCGCTTATGTACTTTTTATACAACATACTTATTTTAGTCGCTGGGTTTGTGTTAGAAATAACGGCACTTTTCAATAAAAAAATTAAACTTTTTATTGATGGACGAAAACAAACCTTTTTTGAATTGCAACAGGCGATTTCCGAAACGGATGAAGTCATTTGGATGCATTGCGCTTCATTGGGCGAATTTGAGCAAGGAAGGCCTATTATTGAAAAACTGAAATTAAAATTTCCGAATAAAAAAGTGGTGTTGACTTTCTTTTCGCCATCAGGTTATGAAGTGCGTAAAAATTACGAAAATGCCGATATGGTTTGTTATTTGCCTTTGGATTCCGCACAAAATGCCAAAAAATTTCTTGAAATTGTTCATCCAAATTTAGCGATTTTTGTGAAATATGAATTTTGGCCAAACTTTTTGAAAGAACTTAAAACCAGGAATATCGAAACGCTGCTGATTTCCGGAATATTCAGAAAAAATCAGTCGTTTTTTAATTGGTATGGCGGTTGGATGCGAAAATCGCTAATTGCTTTTTCTCATTTTTTTGTGCAGGACAAAAACTCAAAACAGTTGCTAAACAGCATCAATTTCAACAATGTTACCGTTAGTGGCGACACGCGTTTCGACCGTGTTTTTGAAATTACCCAACAAAGCAACAAACTGCCTTTTATCGAGGAATTTATCGACAATAAATACACCCTTGTTGCCGGAAGCACTTGGAAAGAAGATGAAATGATGTTGGTGGATTATATCAACAACAAGGCTTCAGAAAACGAAAAATTTATTATTGCCCCGCACAATATCAACCCAAAAGACATTGCTGAGTTAAAAAACAGCATTTCAAAAAAAACGGTTTTGTTTTCAGAAGAGTCCTTTAACTCAGCTCAGGATGTTAAAAACCTTTCCGATTATCAGGTTTTTATTATTGACACTGTTGGAATTTTGACTAAAATTTACAGCTATGCCGATGTGGCTTATGTTGGCGGCGGATATACAAAAACTGGGGTTCACAATGTTTTGGAACCGGCAACTTTTGGGATTCCAATACTTATTGGGCCAAATTATCATAAATTTAATGAAGCCCTTGATTTGGTAAAAAATAAGGCTTGCTTTGTGGTGGATGATTTTAATGAATTATCTTTACAATTAGATAGATTTTTTCAGTTGAACGAAATGCGGACAGACGCAGGGAAAAGGGCAAAAAAATACGTGGTTGATAAAACTGGAGCAACTGCAAAAATTTTAGAATTTATAACAAAATGAGAGAAAAACTAGAAAAATATTATTCGTTTGTTTTTGAAAAGGGATTGATTGATGAAATTGTTCAGGTTGGCGTGTATAAAAAATTACGTGAAAATGAAGTATTGGTTGATTTAGGAGATAAAATGAAAGGCGTTCCTTTATTGCTGGATGGTGCCATTAAAATTGTGAGGGAAGATAAAAAGGGAGAAGAAATATTATTGTATTTTTTGGAACGCGGCGACACTTGTGCCAGTTCGTTTGCAAGTGCTATTTCAAATGGCAAGTGTGGGATTAGAGCAATCGCCGAAAAAGAATCTGAAATTATTTTTTTGCCCAGAGAAAAATTAGATGAGTGGTTGGTGAAATATAAATCATGGAGGGATTTTGTGATTGAAAGTTACAACATTCGTTTAAATGAAATGATGGAAACTATCGATAGTTTGGCCTTTATGAAAATGAATGAGCGCTTGTATAAGTATCTTACAGACAAAGCCCAAATTATGAGAGAAACTTCATTAAACACCACCCACCAAGACATCGCTTATGATTTGCATACTTCTAGAGTTGTTATATCAAGATTGTTAAAGCAACTTGAAAACGACGGAAAAATAAAATTGCTTAGAAATAAGATTGAAATTCTGGAATTTTAACTTAAAGGATATTTTTTTATACTAACTAACTAATGACTTTTATTACACAACCGTGGGAATGGTATGTTGCCGGTCCCATTATTTCATTTGTCATGTTTTTGCTTTATTATTTTGGAGAGCGATTTGGGGTGTCATCAAATCTTGAGACATTTTGTTCAATTGGTGGCGCAGGAAAATTTGTCGATTATTTTAAAATAGACTGGAAACAAAATATTTGGAATTTAACTTTTATTGCCGGCGCAATAGCTGGTGGTTTTATAGCCTCAAATTATTTAACTACAACCGATGCAGTTGCCATAAGTCCGCAAACAGTTCAGGATTTGGCCGATATTGGAATTATGAATGCTGGACAAACCTATTTGCCCGATGAAATTTTCAGTATTGAAACCCTGCTTACTTTAAAAGGTTTTTCAATTTTAATCAGTGCTGGTTTTTTGGTTGGTTTTGGTGCGCGTTGGGCAGGTGGCTGCACATCCGGCCACGCCATTGCCGGATTAAGCAATTTAGAACTTCCTTCATTAATTGCCGTAATTGGCTTTTTTATAGGGGGTTTGGTGATGACTTGGTTAATTTTGCCCTTAATATTTTAGCTCCATGAAACGCTTAAGACTAAATATCTTTACAAATTGGGGAATGATAATGAGCGTTCCATCTGAACCATTAACAAAATAAAAATTAAACAGATGAAACGCCTACAACAAAATAATCTAACAGAAAAAAAAAGAGACTAAGCGTTCCATTTGACAAATAAAAAATAATAAAAAATAACAAATAAAACGAGCATAACAAATTTTGATACACAGAGGAATGATTAATGGCGAACAGCAGC
>DAIQBF010000137.1:0-8396 GCA_036781305.1 Lutibacter sp. | reverse complement strand
TGGTATTCATCGCCAAAAACCCTCTTTTTTCTTCAGAAGCGCCATAAACAATCCGCCCTATTTGTGTCCAATAACTTGCGCCTGCACACATTTGGCAAGGTTCCAAAGTTACATACAACGTGCACTCTTTTAGGTATTTTCCGCCTAAAAAATCGGCTGCGGCAGTAAAAGCCTGCATTTCGGCATGGGCGGTTACATCATTTAAAGTTTCCGTTAAATTGTGTGCACGGGCAATAATTTGGTTGTTCATCACAATGACCGCACCTATAGGAACTTCATTTTTGTCCAAAGCAATTTCAGCCTCCTGCAAAGCGCGTTTCATAAAATATATGTCATCAAATGGATCTATCATGCATCAAAAGTAATTATTTTTAATTCATTGAACAATTTAAATAGCTTAGTTTTGTAGTGGTGAAAACAAATTTATTAGCACATATCAACGATCCAAAAGACCTGCGGAAGCTGGCCAAAAATAAATTGGAAACAGTTGCCAAGGAACTGCGCGAATTTATTATTGATATTGTTGCTGCCAAAGAAGGGCATTTGGGCGCCAGTTTGGGCGTGGTGGAATTGACCATTGCGTTGCATTATGTATTTGATACGCCAAATGATTTGCTGATTTGGGATGTTGGACATCAGGCATACGGGCATAAAATTATAACTGGACGAAGGAAAAATTTTCATACAAACCGACAATTGGGCGGAATTTCAGGTTTTCCAAAACGAACCGAAAGCATTTATGATGCTTTTGGAACTGGACATTCTTCTACCGCGATTTCAGCAGCTTTGGGAATGGCACTTGCCTCAAAATTGAAAGGAGATTTTCAAAAACAGCATATCGCAGTTGTTGGTGACGCCTCCATTGTCAGCGGAATGGCTTTTGAAGGATTGAACCACGCCGGCGTTACCGATGCCAATTTGCTGATTATTTTAAATGACAATGCGATGGGAATCGATCCGAGTGTTGGTGCTCTCAAAAAATATTTCACCGACGTGAAAGCGGGCGAAAAAGTTCGAAAAAACAATATTATTGAGGCGTTGAATTTCAATTATTCCGGACCAATCGACGGACATAATATCAACGATCTTATCGCGGAATTAGAACGTTTAAAACAGATTAAAGGCCCAAAATTTTTGCATATTATTACCACAAAAGGAAAAGGATTGCAAAAGGCAGAACTTGATCAGGTGACTTATCACGCACCAGGAAAATTCGATAAAATAACAGAGGAACTAAGTGCTAAAAACAAGATGCCGCAACCTCCAAAATATCAAGATGTTTTTGGGGAAACCATTGTTGAACTTGCAAAAATTAATCCTAAAATTGTTGGAATTACGCCAGCGATGCCAACAGGAAGTTCTCTAAAATTAATGCTCGATGAAATGCCCGACAGGGCTTTTGACGTTGGCATCGCCGAGCAGCATGCAGTGACTTTGGCGGCTGGAATGGCAACGCAGGGACTGATACCTTTTTGTGCCATTTATTCAACGTTTTTACAGCGTGCTTATGATCAAATCATTCATGATGTGGCTTTGCAAAACTTACCCGTAATTTTTTGCATAGACAGGGCAGGAATTGTGGGTGAAGATGGCGCCACACACCATGGAGCCTTCGATATTGCTTATTTACGCTGTATTCCCAACATGGTGATTTTTGCGCCTTTAAATGAATTTGAATTGCGAAATATGATGTTTACTGCGCAATTAGGCATCAATTTTCCTTTGGCAATTCGTTATCCTCGCGGACAAGGAACGCTTATTGAATGGAAACAACCAATGAATAAAATTGAAATAGGAAAAGGCATTTGTGTGCTAGAAGGATCAGAAATTGCGGTGTTAAGCATTGGCACTATCGGAAATAAAATCATTGAACTTCAGCCAGAATTACCGAAAAATAAAGTGGCGCATTACAATATGCGTTTTGTGAAGCCTTTGGATGAAAAATTACTTCATCAAATATTTAATAAGTTTAATACCATTGTCACTATTGAAGATGGCACGATTATAGGCGGCTTTGGAAGCTCCATTTTAGAATTTGCCTCAAACAATAATTATATTAACAAAACCGTTAAACATATTGGGATTCCGGATCATTTTGTGGAACACGGAAAAGTGGATGAATTGTTTGAAAGCATTCATTTATCAAAAGAAAAAATAGAGGAATTCCTGTTGAAACTTTTATAAAAAAAATATTTTGCGTTTCTTTGCCAAAGATATTTTTTAGCCCCTAATATTTAATAAAATGCGATTAAAATTTTTCCTTATTTTTTCAATTATTTACACTTTCAACACAATAGCCGCCACTTCAAAAGACACTTTGGACATTGATTTACCACCAGTTACCCATTGGGAGGAAACCAATGATTTTAAGTTGATTTTTACACAAAATTCCTTTGTTAATTGGAGTGCAGGAGGGAACAACTCCATTTCTGGAATCGCGAAAATTAACATAAAAAGAGACTATAAAAACAATCATACTGTTTGGCAAAATGAATTGAAAGCCAACTACGGCCTAAATAAAGAAGAAAAAAGGGAATGGCGAAAAACAGAAGATCTAATTGAATTAAATTCAACTTTCGGTTACAGAAATGATATTACATCAAAATGGTATTATTCGGCAAAATTTAATTTTAAGACGCAATTTGCCAATGGGTATAAATATCCAAATAAAGACAAGCCCATTTCAAAATCCTTTTCGCCGGCTTATAATTTTTTGGGTGTTGGATCTGAATATTATTCAAAGGAAGACAAGCTTAAAATATACATTTCGCCGCTCACCAATAAAATGACTTTAGTTTGCAATCAAGTTCTTGCAAATGAAGGCGCTTTTGGTGTTGCTCCGGCTGTTTATGACGATTTGGGCAATTTGGTGACGGCAGGCGAAAATTTAAAAGTTGAAGTTGGAACTTATATTTCCAGCGAATGGAAAACAGCGGTGATGGAAAATATAAAAATGAGCAATAAATTGATTTTATATTCCGATTATTTAAACAGATATGGCAATGTGGATGTTAACTGGGAAGTTAATTTTGACATGACGATTAACAAACATGTAACGGCTAATGTGGGTTCTCATTTTTTATATGATGATGATGTTAAAGGCCAGGAATACATGAATGGCGATGGGATATTGGTTCCTACAGGACCAAAAATCCAAATAAAACAAATGCTTGGCGTAGGGTTGCACTATTCTTTTTAGCTACAATATTTTCTTAAAAAACAAGGTTATAAAAAAGTTCTTAAAATCAAATTTAATTTGGCTTTAAGAACTTTTTCTTTAGGAACATTTATAAGTCTAATCCTACTCTAAATCAAATTTTATGCCTTGTGCCAAAGGCAATTCAGCGGTATAATTAATGGTATTTGTTTGGCGTCTCATATAAACTTTCCAGGCATCGGAACCCGATTCGCGTCCGCCGCCAGTTTCCTTTTCACCGCCAAAAGCACCGCCGATTTCAGCGCCTGAAGTGCCAATATTTACGTTTGCGATACCGCAATCGGAACCTTGAACAGATAAAAATAATTCGGATTCGCGCAAATTGTTGGTCATAATTGCAGAGGAAAGTCCTTGCACAACGCCATTTTGCAATGCAAGGGCATTTTTAAGTTCGCCTGAATATTTTATCAGGTATAAAATTGGCGCAAATGTTTCGTGTTGCACAATTTCAAAATGATTTTCGGCTTCAACAATTGCGGGTTTCACATAACAACCGCTTTCATAGCCTTTTCCGCTTAAAACGCCGCCTTCAACCAAAATTTTCCCACCTTCTTTTACTGCTTTCGTCAAAGCATTTTCATACATTTTAACAGCATCAATGTCAATTAATGGTCCAACATGATTGTTTTCATCTAACGGATTTCCAATGCGCAATTGTTTATAAGCTTTAACCAAAGCATTTTTAACCTGCTCATAGATGGACTCATGGATAATTAACCTGCGAGTGGACGTGCAACGTTGTCCGGCAGTGCCAACAGCGCCAAAAACTGCGCCAATAATGGTCATTTTTATGTCTGCGCTTGGCGTAATGATAATGGCATTGTTACCGCCCAATTCCAACAAAGATCTTCCCAAACGTTCCGCAACTGTTTTTGCGACAATTTTGCCCATTCTTATGGAGCCTGTCGCTGAAATTAAGGCCATACGCTTATCGGCGGTCATATATTCGCCAACTTTGTAATCGCCGTTTATGATACAGGAAATACCTTCAGGCAAGTTGTTTTCTTTTAAAACATCAGCTATAATATTTTGGCAGGCAATGCTGCATAATGGTGCTTTTTCTGAGGCTTTCCAAACGCAAACATCACCGGCAATCCAAGCAAGTGCGGTATTCCAAGACCAAACAGCCACCGGAAAGTTAAAAGCTGAAATAATTCCTACTATGCCCAATGGATGGTATTGATCGTACATTCTGTGTCCAGGACGTTCTGAATGCATAGTAAAACCGTGTAATTGTCTTGACAATCCAACAGCAAAGTCGCATATATCAATCATTTCCTGAACTTCCCCCAAACCTTCTTGCAGTGATTTTCCCATTTCATAAGAAACCAATTCGCCTAAAGGTTGTTTTAGCTCGCGAAGTTTTTCGCCAAACTGACGAACAATTTCTCCACGTTGAGGTGCTGGCTTAATTCTCCAACTTGTAAAAGTTGCTTGCGCGACTTCCATAACTTTCTCAAAATCGTCTTTTGTGGTAGTGGTAACTTTTCCTATAAGTTTGCCGTTTACAGGAGAATAGGATTCCATAACTTCACCGTTTCCAAAGAAATCTGAGCCTGTTGAAGTTCCGTTATTTAACGCTTTAACGCCGAGTTTGTCTAAGGTTTTTTGAATTGTTTTTTCTATTGCTGTAATTTCCATAAGAAGAATTCCTTTTAATTTAATATTTTACAAAAATACGAATAATACCTCCGATTTTTTGAAATATCCTAAATTATTCAACATTCATTTTTCATGATGAGTTCAAATTGCGTTAGGGACTGAACGGCATGTTTGAGCTCTTTTTTTTGTTTTTCACAACAAAAAAGCGAGTAGTGAAGGCGCGACCCCGCCTTTTCGGCGGGGTAACGCCCACCAATAGGGCGGGCAGGCACAAAATATTGTTTTAAAGAACTGGCTTATAATGATTTTTAAAAAAAAGAAAAGCCGTTTCTAATTTGAAACGGCTTTCTTCATTCAATATTTGGTAACCAGCCAAATAATAAACCAACTAAAACTTATAATTTAAACCTGTATAAACTCCTAAATAATAGGGTTGGATACTTCCGGAGTTTTTAGAAAAGGTATTTGTTTGTACTTTGAACATTGGGGAAACGTTGATAAATAAATTTTTGTAAATGGAATAATCGACATCCAATCCAATATTTCCGCTAAAATTTATGGATCTTAAATTGTTTGAAGAGCCTAAACTTTGGGTAAAACTATTGGTTTCAACAAAAACTTCATCCCTGTTTAAAAGAAGCGTACTAAATCCGCCCACTAAATTAATGCCAAATTTTCCGTCGGCCACATTGTACTTTACTTCAACAGGAATTTCAACATAACCAAAAACTTGGTTTAAACTTCCTCCTGAAGTGTTATCGGAATTTAATGTATTTTCTTTAGATGTTGAAATAGTTGCACTTCTGGCCAAAAGCGGATTTGCCGATAAATTTGAAAACCCGACAATGTCAACGCCTGGGGTAACATAGATGTTATTAGTTGTTAAGCCCAAACTTATTAAGTTAACGCCCGATTGCAAACTGAATTTGTTTGATAGCTGATAAGCAACTTTTACGCCGTAGGAATATGATGTGTTTCCGGAAGAAGGTTTGTTTTTAAATTGTGCATCAATGCCAGAGCCCTCACCAAAAGAATTAAAATAAATAGGGGCGAAAATTGTGGCAACGCTAAATTTACTTTCTGCGATCTCTTTTTTTGGAATTTCTCTATTGTTAAAATCTGAAATCGGTAATTTTTTTGTGTCCGTTAATGAAAAACTGTTTAACGATTTTTGCGACAAAACTGTGTCATCTGTAATATTTTCCTCCTCTTTCACAGCAATTTTGGCGCTGTTTTCTATATCTGCCAATTCTTGGCTCAAAGCCGTCACCGCTTTTTGTATAGATTTTATTTTTTCCGCAACAGATTCTGTGGTAATGGTATCTTTTAGGTTTGAAATTTCTTTTTTATTATTTTGTTTATGAAGTGAATTTTTAGAAAATTCATTTTTTGGAAGAAAATAAATGGTGCCTACACTAAAAAATAACATAAACAGTGCCGCAATACTTGAAATTTTAAGCCAAAAGGGAAGTCCTCTTTTTTTAGCTCTCGGAATTAACCGATTTTCAATAGCATCCCATGACTCATGTGGTGGGGATACCTCAAAATCTTTTAAATTCTCTTGGAATAATCTATCAATGTTCTTAAAATTTTTCACTAGTATCTTTTGACTTAAATAGATTGTTGTGCTTTTTGATAATTTTCTATTTTTTGTTTTAAAATGGCTCTTGCTCGGGCTAAATTCGATTTTGAGGTGCCTTCTGCAATTTGCAACATTTCTGAAATTTCTTTATGCGAATAGCCATCCAAAGCGTAAAGGTTAAAAACCAGTCTATACCTGTCGGGCAGTTCATTGATTAGATTCAGCAAAAAATCTAAAGAAATTTCATCATCATCAACGTCAACAATCACCTCATCAGGAATATCTTCCGTCACAATATTTAACACATTTTTCTTTCTGTACTTTAACAAAACCGTGTTAACCATCACTCGCTTTAACCAACCCTCAAACGACCCTTTAAAATTAAATTGCCCAATTTTTTCAAAAATGACAATAAAACCATCTTGAAAATTGTCTTGAGCCTCTTGTTTGTTTCTAGAGTATTTAAGGCATGTAGAAAACAACTTACCTGCAAAAAGCTGGTAAATCTCTTTCTGTGCCTTTCGATCGTTATTAGCACACTGTTTTATGAGTTCATCTAAACCCAAATACGAGCCTTTTAACTGTTAATTAGATACCTAAAAAGATAATAGGTTGCGTAAATTTACATTACTTTTGTGGTGATTTCCAATTTTTATGAAAAAATTTAACGTTTTTAATCTTCATCTTAGCAATGAATTTGAAAAAATGGCGCTTGAAATATTTCAATTCCAGGCCAGAAACAATGTTGTTTACAAAGCGTTTTTAGCCCATTTACACATTGATATTCATAGCGTTAGAAAAATTGAGGACATCCCTTTTTTACCCATACAGTTTTTTAAATCTCACCAAGTCTTGTCTTCAAAAGCAGCCATTCAACACATGTTTTTAAGCAGCGGAACCACCGGGAATGCGCAAAGCAAGCATTTTGTTACCGATTTATCTATTTATGAAGAAAGCTTTACCAAAGGATTTGAGCATTTTTATGGTTCAATTGAGGATTATACCGTTTTGGCTTTGTTACCTTCCTATTTGGAACGCGATGGATCTTCCTTAATTTATATGGTGAATGATTTTATTTTGAAGTCGAAAGATGAAAGAAGCGGATTTTATTTGAACAATATAGAAGAATTGACCAAAAATTTAACCGAATTGGACAAAAATAACGAAAAAGTACTTTTAATTGGCGTTTCTTTTGCTTTGTTGGATTTGGTTGAAAAACATAAATTCAAGCTAAAAAATACCATTGTTATGGAAACCGGTGGCATGAAAGGCAGAAGAAAAGAGCTGATTCGGTCAGCATTGCACCAAATTTTGCGTGAAGGTTTTGGGGTTGAAAACATTCATTCGGAATATGGAATGACCGAATTGTTAAGCCAAGCCTATTCAAAAGGAAACGGTATTTTCGAATGTCCGCCCTGGATGAAAATCTTAACACGTGATACCGAAGACGCACTTACTATTTTACCCGAAGGAAAATCTGGGGGAATTAATATTATCGATTTGGCAAACACCAATTCCTGTTCGTTTATTGCCACCCAAGATTTAGGAAAAACCCACCCCAACGGAACATTTGAGGTTTTGGGAAGGTTTGACAATTCTGATATCAGAGGCTGTAATTTAATGGTGATGTCATAAAAAACGAAGACTCAATTCCCATCCAATGGAGGGGTGGTCGCAGACCGGGGTGGTTTTTCTCCGTATTCCCTAACAATAAATACTTCCAGCAAACGCATTGCGTTTCCTAAATTCATCTTTACGTCAATATCTGTTATACGATACATTTTTAATCCAAGATTTTCTAAATATAATTGTCGTTTTGCATCATATTCAACCTTATCATTATGACTATTCCCGTCTATTTCTACAACCAACCCCAAGGTTTTTACGTAAAAATCAACAATGTAATTACCAATAATTCGCTGCCGGTCAAAATCAATATTATGAAACGAGCCATAACAAATTTTGATACACAGCAGAATGATTAATGGCGAACTG
>DAIQBF010000136.1:0-8413 GCA_036781305.1 Lutibacter sp. | reverse complement strand
GATGCTTCGTGCGCTTTAAATTCGTTTTTTAGGCTGATTAATGAATTTAAAAAGAGCGGTTCTTTTTCGGCAAATATGGCGTTTTCTTTTACAAACGAAAGTCGTTCCAATTCAACCGCAATAAAAGCGTTGTTGTTATTTTCCTTTTGGTGAAATTCCGCCAATTTTTGATAAATTTTCAGGGCATTGAATTGAAGCGATAAACTATCCCGAGTTTCTAATTTTATTGTTGAAAACGCATCGAAATTAGCCAAATATTTTTCGTCGGATATTTCAAATTTGTAAGCCGGATTCACAATGGAATTTTCAGTTGTTTTGTAAAAATCCAAGGCATTGTGCGATAAAAAATCAAACAGCGTTGGACGAAATATTTTGGAATCTTTCTGCAATTGTAAAATATCATTAAATTCGTTCAAATCCGTTTTTTTCGCCAATAGCCCATTATCTAATGATTTTTGAAAATGTAAATGAATTTCCGTAAAGATTGTTTGTAAATCCCAGGTTCTAAAATCGGCTGAATCCACTTTAGATTCCGTATTGGTTCTATTGTAAAATTTCCACCTATTTTGCTGATAATATTGCCAGTATAAATTAGCCAACAAGCTTTCCAAAATATTTTTAGTTGGGAAACCAGTTGCTGAAATTTCTTTTTTAAAGGAATTGATGATATTTAGTTGGGCGTCTTCTTCAAGCAGTAAAGCATATTTCGATTTAAAAAGCAAAGTTTTTATAAGTTGTGGCGCATTGTTTTCTTTTTTTGCGAGTATGTATATTTTTTCAACTTCATTTAAAGCGGATTTCGGCAAACTGCCTTCTTCAAATTTTTGTACTTTTTTCCATTGACCATCATAGTTTTTATAGTGTTGCTGAGCTTTGGCATTCACCGAAAATAAAATAATGACAGAAATAATAACTGCAATTTTTCTCATAATACATAATTTGTTTCTGTAAAGTTAGCAAAAGTTGTACCTAAAATTTATTGCATCACTTGAGGTAGTTATTTAAGCAAAAAGGTTTATTGTTGAAGCAATGAATTTATTCAAAAAAGATGCTGTCTAAAAAAGAACTCATTTTTTAACCGCAAGGGACGCTAGGTTTTTTTCGCAAAGTTCGCAAAGAGTTACTATTTTTAAAAATCAACATTTTGCGAACATTGCGGTTAAACCGACTTTTTTGACAGCCTTCATTTAATTTTAAATTAATATTTGATTGTTAATTGGTGAGCACAAATTCACACCTTCTGTTAATGCTATATTCTGTTTCTGAACACATATTTGGTTCAACGCAATTGTTTAAAGGCTGTGTTTCTCCATAACCCATGGATTTTAATTTATTTTCCGAAATTCCTTGGCTTATCAGGTATTCCATAACAGATTTTGCGCGTTTGCGCGATAAAACCATATTGTATTCATCGCTTCCCCTGGCATCGGTATGTGCGCCAATTTCAACGCTCATTTCAGGATATTTTTTCATAATATTCACTACATTATTTAGCTCAAGAGCAGCATCTTTACGGATATTCCATTTGTCGAAATCAAAGTAAATTGGGTTGATTTTGATTTGGGTTTTATCGTTTTCCACAACAATATCTTTTTCAACTGCCGTATACAATTCCATTAATAGCTGAATGTCTTTATCAATGTCTCCTTTTGCATTTGTTGTAAATTCAATTTCAGATGGAACGTATAGTTTACGCGTTCCGACAATTTTATATGTTTTATTGTTCTCAACATCAAAAGAATAAGAAGCATCTTCACCAACAATCATTTTAGTGATTAAAGCATTATTTTTATCGAATAAGGAAACCAAGGTTCCCGGAAGCGGCTCTAAACTATTTTTGTCCTGGACCAATCCGTGTACCGCATAAATTTTCTTTTGTGTAAATCGGTAAATATCATCGTCGCCACTGCCGCCTTCTCTGTTTGAGGAAAAATAACCCGTTTCATTTTCCTCATCAACCACAAAAGCGAAATCATCTAAATTGCTGTTGATGATATTGCTTAAATTTACTGGTTTTGAAAAGCTTCCATCAGAAATTTCGCTTTTGAAAATATCCAATCCGCCCAAGCCAAAATGGCCGTCGGAAGCGAAATACAAAATATTTTTAGCGCTTACAAAAGGAAATTGTTCCCGATGTTCCGTATTGATTTTAGGGCCTAAATTTTGTGGAATTCCGTAAATTCCGTCTGCATTGATATCCACAACAAACAAATCGAAAGACCCAATTGTCCCAGGCATATCAGACGCAAAATATAATTGTTTTTCATCTGGACTCAACGCAGGATGTTCAACGGAATAATCGTTGCTGTTAAATGGAAGTTCCGTAATGTTTGTCCATTCATTATTGACAAGTTGCGCTTTGTAAATTTTCAATTGGGTCACTTTATTTTTATCGCGAATTTTTTTACCAGAAATGTAATTATTCCGTGTGAAATACATCGTTTTTCCATCTTTTGTAAACACGGCGTTTGATTCATGCATTGCAGTGTTTATGTTTCCCGAAAAAGGGACCACGTTTTTTAAATCCTTATTTTCATCAACATCTGCCTGGTATAAATCAAGGTAGGGCTGATTGTTCCAGTCATATAATTTTCCGTTGTTTCTTGCGGATGCAAAAACCGCTTTTTCGCCAAAATAAGCCAAGCCAAAATCGGAAAATTCTGAATTTACCGAAACTTCATGAACGCTATATGGTTTTCTGTTTCCGCTGTTTAATGCTTCAAAAAAGGCCAATGTCTCTAACTTTTCAGCAGTTAATATTTGTTTTTTAGACAAATATTTTTGATGCCATTTGTCGGCTTCCCCAAACTTTTTAACGCCTTTTAGCGCTTGTGAATATCGAAACAAATAAGTTGGGCCAACGTTGGCTTCATAATTTTGAAGCAGCATTTTGTACCAAGGTTCAGCCTCGCCCATTTTAGTGTTAAAATAATAACAGTCGGCAAGTTTCTCCAACACTTCCTGTGTTTTAGGCTCTTCATTTAAAAACAATTCAGCGGCATTTAAATACGCTCTTTTTTCAAATAATTGGTTTGCGCGCTTTAAATTTTGCGCAACTGAGAGTTGTATTGAAAAAGGGAGAATTAAAAGTATAAGTAGTATTTTTTTCATTTTGAAAATCGTTTTTAAAAGAATCTTGGGGATTTGTCGAAACCTTTGTTTTTGTTTAAAATATCTAGGTCATATAAAATAAAGAGTTCATGTGAACCTGAACTGAACGGACCTAAGTTAGAAATTGTATGGTCGTAGGCATAGCCAATTCGCAATTCAGGCGTGGCTTTAAAATTAACCATGCCGGTAAAAGCATCTTCCAATCTGTAACCTACACCAAATTCAACTTTATTGTCGAATAAAATATTGGCGGTTAAATCAAGTGACATAGGCGCTCCTTTAACTGCTTTCGCCATAAATGCCGGTTTAAATTTAAACAACTCATTGATTTCAAAAACATAACCTCCAGTTAAGTATGTATGCGCTTGCTCGGTTCCTTGATATTTCCCGTTATTTCTGTCGAGATGTTTTGCGTTTAAAATCGCAGGAACCGACAAACCCAAATAATAGTTTTCGGTATTATAATAAACGCCGGCGCCAAAGTTAAAGAAGGACCGATTGATGTTTTCGGCAAAATCTGGATCGGTGAAAACATCGCCCGATTCTAAAACAAATCCGTTAAAATTAACGTCAAAAAAGGTAACTCCAGCTTTTAAACCGAAAGACAACTGGCCGTATTCTTCCAAATTTAACTTATAGGCAAAATCTGCATTAAGATTATTTTCTTTAACAACATCGCCGATATTATCATTGACCAAAGAAAATCCGACTTCGACATTTTCGTTAATTGGGGTGTGCGCAAATATATTGGAAGATTTAGGAGCGCCGTTTGCGCCAACCCACTGGGTTCTATGCAAGGCGCCTAAATTCACAATCCCTATATTCCCCGTGGTATATGCTGGATTTATGACACTCATATTGTACATATATTGTGTGTATTGTGCATCTTGTTGAGACCACATTACTACGGTTGCCATAAGTGCAATAAACGATATTAATATATTTTTCATTTTTTAGGTATAAAATGTACTTGTTTAAACTATTGACTACCTGCTTAAATATAAGCTGCGTTGGATAGGTTTTCTGTCGTTTTTGTTGAAATAAATAACAAAGAAATAAACACCGGTTGGCGACAATTCTCCGTCTCCGTGCAATCTGCCGTTCCAATCTGGTTTTGCGGCATTGGCAGTATAGATTAAATTTCCCCAGCGGTTAAAATATTCCACTTTAAAATCGGGATAAAGTTCCCGAAGGTTTTTAATTTTAAACGTATCGTTAAGGCCATTTCCTGTTGGTGAAAAACCGTCATAAATTTCAATATCGTAATCGTCACAGGCATCCAAAGTTACTTTCACTTCCAGCGGATTTATGCTTTTGCAGCCATTGACATTGGTTTCTATGGCATAATAAGTTTTACCTTCTATTAATGCTGTTGCTGCATTTAAAAGATTTCCATTTGGATAAGCATCATACCAAGAAATTGTGCCGCCATTGTTAGCGGAAACATTCAGGTTTAAATCGGAAATGGTGGGATTGTTGACTTTGCAAAATTCATTTCCAAGCGAAATTAATGTTGGCGTTTTAATGGCTGTCAGCGTTACATTGGCGACAACCCTTACAGAACTTACACATCCTGTTGTTGCGTTTGATTGGGCTGCCCAATAAGCTAGGCCGTTTATCAACGGACTTGTAACTAGCAAAGGTGTTGCACTGGTTTGTGTCGCATACCAAACAACCCCGTTTCCTGTAACTGCCAAACTTGCAATTGTTGGTAAAGCAGACTCGCAAAAAGTTTGTGAAACGTTGACAATTGTAGCAGGGGCAACATCAGTAATGGAAACTAATATTCTTAAACGCGCAATACTTTCACATCCTGTGGATGCATTAGAGGCAGCTGCCCAGTAATCTTCACCATTTATAAGTAAATCATTGCTGTTTAATGGTATTGAAGCGTTTTCAGCGGCATACCAAACAATTGAGGTGCCATTGACTTGTAAACTTGCAACCGTTGGCTTATCCGCTAAACAAAAAACCTGGTTTATTGCAGTAGTTGTTGGTGCTGCCGGATTGATAACACTTACATTAACCAACAATCTTGAAGCGCTTTCACAACCCGTAGTTGCATTGGTCTGTGTTGCCCAATAAGTGCCATTTGCCAAGATCTCAGTTGAATTTAAAGGCGTTGTTGAAGTTTCAGTTGCGTACCAAAGTATATTATTTCCGCTTGCGCTTAAATTGGCAACAGTCGGGGTATTTGGCAAATAATCTTTTATGCAAAACGATTGGTTTGCATTGGTTGTAGTTGGTGGAGGCGTTGTGTTTATAACAGCAGTCACCGCCAATCTTGAGGCACTTTCACATCCTGAAACCAAAGTTTGGCTTGCCCAATAAGTCGCTCCGTTTACCAACAAATCTGCAGTATTTAATGGGGTTGTTGAAGTTTCATTGGCATACCAATTTATACTGTTTTCGTTCGTGCTTAAATCGGCGACTGTCGGATTCTCAATCGCGCAAAAAATCTGGTTTTGTTTAGTGGTTGTTGGTGGCGGCGGACTAATAATTGAAACGGTCACAACCGTTATGGCATCGCTTTCGCAGTTGGTTGATGCGGTTTGGCGGCTCCAATAATCTTCACCATTTATCAATAAAACTGATGGACTTATTATTGTTTCAGAAGTATTGTCCGAATACCAAACTGTTCCGTTTAAATTCGCTATGGTTGGCTTGTCAATTTCACAAAAAGTCTGCGTAACAGTTGTGATGGTTGGTTGAAGCGGAACAATGAATGAAACATTTACGACCAATCTTGTGGCACTTTCACAGCTGGAAGTCGGGTCTGTTTGGCTGGCCCAATAATCTTCGCCATCAATCAATGCTTCTGAAGGAGCTAAAGGAGTTGTGGAAAATTCCGTGTCATACCAAAGGATTCCAGCACTGCTTGGGTTTAAATTTTCGACCTTCGGATTGTCAAGTTCGCAAAAAGCCTGATTTGTTTGAGAAATTGTTGGCGGTGGAATTACAATAGTTGTTGCCGTTATTTTTAACCTGATAGCACTTTCACATCCTGAAGTGGCGTCGGGCAGTGCGCCCCAATAATCTTCCCCGTCAACAAGTGCTTCCGAAGGGTCTAATGCGATTGTTGACGTTTCGGTATCATACCAAACAACATTGTTTTGGTTCGCACTTAAATCGGCGACGGTTGCTTTTTCAATTTCGCAAAAAGCCTGGGAACTATTGGCGGTTGTTGGTGGTGGGGCTCTTGTTATTATTACGGAAACAGTTGCAGATTTGGCAGGACAAATATAAGAAATACTTGAAACCGTATAAGTATAGGTACCTTCTGTGTTTGTTCCTGGCTCAAATGTCCCCAAATAACCATTTGCCAACGTGCTTGGCCCAGTCCAAATTCCTGTGGTATCAGGAGTTCCGCCTAACAAATCAAATAGATTTGTGGTAACTAGATCAACTTCACATACTGTTAAAGAGCTGCTTTCTCCTGCATTGGGCGCGGCATCTATAACAACTGTGGTTTTCGCTCTGTTAGAGCTTACACAAGGAAAAGTAACTGAGGCCGCCCAATAATCTTCTCCATTTACCAATGGCGTTGTGGTTTTTAAAGGCGTGGTTGAAGTTTCGGAATCATACCAAAGAATGGAAGTTCCGGAAGCGTTTAAATTTGCGATTGTTGGGTTTGGCGGATAACAAAATGATTGTATGGGCGCTGTGGTGGGAGTAACAGGATCAATTAAACTAACAGTTGTCGGAAACCGATCGCTGGTACAGCCATTCTCAGTTTGTTGAACCCAGTATGTGCGACCGTTCACAAGAAGTTGTGAAAGCGGCAGAAAATTCCCTCCAATTTGCGCGTCATACCAGGCTAAATTTTGTCCAGTTGCGCTTAAATTGGCGATTGTTGGATTGTCAATGGCGCATTTTGCAACGGAGACATCAACGTTTGTTGGGAAATCTCCATAAATAGTGACGATAACAGCCAATCTGCTGGTGCTGCAACTACCGCCTGAAATATTGTCGGCATAATAAGTTTTTCCATTGACAAGAACTTCTGTTGGGCCATATAATTCTCCTCCCGATAGCGCATCATACCAAACAATGGTGCCGCCAGAGGCAACTAAATCTTCAATTGTGCTGTTAGCTGTTTTACAAAAAACTTGTGAAGAAGCTCCTGTCGGAGTGGGATTTACACACTGTGAAAAACTTACATTGAATGTAAATAGTGAGATAAAAAAAATTAGAAAAGTAATCTTTTTTGGTAATAGGAATTTTTCTTTTTCCATTAATATAGGGGTTGGTTAATTTTTGATTTTCAAAAATAATTATTTGATTTAGGTTATAAATGTAATAATTTTTATGTTATATTTTTGTAAAGAATTTAATTAGTGCAAATTCACAGTCTTTAGGCGAAAGAATTGAGCGATTGTTTTTAAATCTTTTTAATAGTTTCCCTACATTTGAATCCATAAAATTATTTTTCATGAACATTCATTTTATTGCCATTGGCGGAAGTGCCATGCACAATTTAGCGCTGGCATTACATCAAAAAGGAGATACCATAACAGGCAGTGACGATGCCATTTTTGAACCTTCCAAATCCAGATTACGAGCTAAAGATTTGTTACCACCAGAAGAGGGTTGGTTTAAAGAAAAAATAACACCGAATTTAGATGCCGTAATTCTCGGAATGCATGCAAAAGCCGACAATCCAGAGTTGTTGGAAGCGAATAGGTTGGGACTAAAAATATATTCTTATCCTGAGTTTTTATACGAACAATCTAAGGATAAAACACGCGTGGTCATTGGTGGCTCGCACGGAAAAACTACCATTACCTCCATGATTTTACACGTGCTCAACTATCACGAAATTGCGGTTGATTACATGGTTGGTGCACAGTTGGAAGGTTTTGACACGATGGTGCATTTAACATCTGAAAATGAATTTATGGTGCTGGAAGGCGATGAGTATTTATCGAGCCCCATAGATATGCGGCCAAAATTTCATTTATACAAACCCAATATTGCCCTTTTAAGCGGAATTTCCTGGGACCATATCAATGTTTTTCCAACTTATAAAAATTATGTGGAGCAGTTTTCAATTTTTGTAAATTCAATTACCAATGGCGGTATTATTGTTTATAATGAAGAGGATTCAGCAGTGAAAAGTGTGGTGGAACAAGCTACAAATCCAATTCAAAAATATCCTTATCACACGCCAAATTTCAACATTGAAAATGGGGTAACTTATATTGAAACTTCTTTGGGTGAAATGCCTTTGGAAATTTTTGGAAATCACAATTTGCAAAATTTGGCAGGCGCAAAATGGATTTGTCAGCATATGGGTGTTGAT
>DAIQBF010000135.1:0-8418 GCA_036781305.1 Lutibacter sp. | reverse complement strand
GAATTGCCAGAATTTCAGGCAGGAGACACTATTACTGTGTACTATGAAATTAGAGAAGGCGAAAAAAAACGTACCCAACATTTTAAAGGTACTGTAATTCAACGAAGAGGCGCAGGAGCTTCTGAAACATTTACCATCAGAAAAATGTCGGGAACAGTTGGTGTAGAACGTATTTTTCCAGTAAACTTACCGGCAATTGAAAAAATTGAAGTTAACAAACAAGGTAGTGTGCGCAGAGCGCGTATTTTCTACTTTAGAGGCTTAACAGGTAAAAAAGCAAGAATTAAAGAAAAAAGACGTTAGTCCACTTTCCTTAAAAAAATATAAAACCCGTTTTGAAATTCAAAACGGGTTTTTTGTTATTAACATTTGTTCATAAGTCAGGTTCATATCATGTTGAAAACAAAAGTATTATAAATTTGGAAAGTTAAAAGTTAGGTGCTATTTTTACAAAAGGAATTAGCATGAGCGCTTAACATAAACCTTAAAATGAAAATTTTAAAGTTGAACCAAAAAACCTTAATGTAAAGTTCCTTATGTTCTTGAACATAGTTTTTAAAACCGCGCTTTAACAAGTAATGTGCCCAGTATTTAGCATGAATAACAGGAACATGGTTTTAAAAGCACTTTTTAAGACAGTATTTTAAACCGAGTAGTTTTTAGGAATTACAACAAAGTTTTAGAGGCTGTTTTAAAAGAAACGTCTAATTTAATAAGAATTTGGTTCGTAAGAAACAAGTTGCAGTAAAAAAATTTAAATGTAGATTATTCTTTTAGGAGAATGATGAAAACGATTAAAAATTTAACTGATAACTTATTAAAAAAAGTGTTTCAGCAAATAGCCATAATACTGAGCAATCAATGTTATGGCTTTTGTTTTTTCCACCATTGCAATTTCTGTAAAATTTCAATTCTTTTTTTAGATTAAACACAAAATTACATCCTTATTTATAACGTTTTCGAGGGCAATTTTTTCCTCATTATTCCCTATATTTGCACAACGTTAAACGAAATTAATTTACCCTGCTATAATTTCTGGCCATATTGATAATTATAGTTTTTAAATCACAAAAAATTATGAGCAAAACACCTAAAATAATTTATACCAAAACCGATGAAGCGCCTGCTTTGGCAACCTATTCATTTTTACCGATAGTTGAAGCTTTCACAAAACCGGCAGGTATTGAAGTCGAAACCAAAGACATTTCCTTAGCAAGCAGAATTTTAGCTTTATTTCCTGAATTTTTAAAGCCTGAACAACGCGTTCCGGACACTTTGACCGAATTGGGGAAATTGGTAAAAACCCCAGAGGCAAACATTATAAAATTACCCAATGTTTCTGCTTCAGAACCACAATTAAAAGCAGCCATTAAGGAACTGCAAACATTGGGTTACGCAATTCCAAATTATCCTGATGAAGTTAAATCAGCTGAAGAAAAAGACATCCAACTTAGATATAATAAAGCGAAAGGTTCTGCTGTGAATCCGGTATTGCGTGAAGGAAATTCCGATCGAAGAGCACCCAGAGCAGTAAAAAATTATGCCAAAAAGAACCCGCATTCTATGGGTGCCTGGTCGGCAGATTCAAAAACACATGTTTCTACTATGAAAAGTGGCGATTTTTTCTCCAATGAAAAATCAATCACTGTTGCCAAAGCCACAGATGCAAAAATTCAATTTACCGATCAAAATGGATCTGTTACCATTTTAAAAGAAAAAACATCATTATTGCCGGGTGAGATTATTGACGCTACTTTTATGAGTAAAAAAGCATTGGTAAAATTTCTGGAAGAACAAATTAAAGATGCCAAAGCTAAAAATGTATTGTTTTCATTACATATGAAAGCAACGATGATGAAAATTTCTGACCCTGTCATTTTTGGACATGCCGTTACGGTTTTCTTTAAAGATGTTTTTGAAAAACACAGTGCGGTTATTAAAGAACTTGGTGTTGATGTTAACAATGGTTTTGGAGATTTGATCAGTAAAATTCAAGGCTTGCCTGAAGCTCAGAAGTTGGCCATTGAAGCGGATATCAAATCTTGTATAAAAAATGGCCCTGCCATCGCCATGGTAGATTCCGATAGAGGCATTACCAACCTCCATGTTCCCAGTGATGTAATTATTGACGCTTCAATGCCTGCAATGATTCGCACTTCCGGCCAAATGTGGAATGCCGAAGGTAAATTACAAGATGTAAAAGCGGTAATTCCCGACAGTTCTTATGCGGGCATCTATGCTGCAACCATCGATTTCTGCAAAAAACATGGCGCTTTCGATCCAAGAACCATGGGAACAGTTCCCAACGTAGGTTTAATGGCCCAAAAAGCGGAAGAATATGGTTCGCATGACAAAACCTTTGAAATACAAGCAAACGGGATTGTGCAAATTATGGATGCCGCCGGAAACATCTTATTGGAAAGCACCGTAGAGAAAGGAGATATTTGGAGAATGTGCCAGGCGAAAGATGCTCCAATTCAAGATTGGATTAAACTTGCCGTAAGCCGAGCTAGAGCAACAAATGTTCCTGCAATATTTTGGCTAGATAAAAACAGGGCACATGATGCGCAAATCATCAATAAAATAAACACTTATTTACCCAATTTTGACACAACTGGCTTAGACATTCAGATAATGACACCAGAAAAAGCTACGCTTTATACCTTGGACAGGGTTAAAAGAGGTTTAGACACCATTTCTGTAACAGGAAATATTTTGCGTGACTATTTAACCGACCTTTTTCCAATTTTGGAATTAGGCACCAGCTCAAAAATGTTATCCATTGTTCCTTTAATGGACGGTGGCGGTTTATTTGAAACTGGCGCTGGCGGTTCTGCACCCAAACATGTGCAACAATTTGTTAAAGAAGGTCATTTAAGATGGGATTCTTTAGGTGAATTTTTAGCATTGGCTGTTTCTTTAGAGCATTTAGGAAAAAATTATAACGTTCCAAAAGCACTGGTTTTGGCCGAAACTTTGGATGAGGCAACAGACAAATTCTTAGACAATAGCAAGTCTCCTTCCCGTAAAGTTGGTGAACTGGACAATAGGGGAAGTCACTTTTATTTAGCAAACTATTGGGCACAAGCTTTGGCCGCTCAAAATAAAGATGCCCAATTAAAGGAGATTTTCACCAACGTTGCCAAAGAATTAACAGCAAATGAAACTGTTATTGTAAATGAATTAAACAGCGCACAAGGAGCACCTGTAAACATTGGTGGCTATTACAGATTTGATGATAATTTGGTGAAAAATGCAATGAGACCAAGCAAAACATTGAATACTATTATAGCATCAATATCTTCGGTTAATGTAGGTTCAAAGGCTTATTAATTAAGTTTTAACCAGATTTAAATTTCAAAAGAGATTTTTATAATTCGTAAAAAAGCAAGAATTTAAGTTCTTGCTTTTTTTATGTTTAGAAATTGCCATTTGAAATAAGTTGACACAAAAAATAAAAACCAAGCAAAAATTAGTATTTTTGAAAAATGGATTTCACAAAAACTACTGAGCAAGCTTCCAATTACAATCATTTGGAAAAAATGAGCGTCAGCGAATTGCTGACGCACATCAATTCAGAGGATAAAAGTGTTCCTTTTGCCGTTGAAAAAGTGATTCCCTCGATTGAAAAAATGGTGCAAATAATTGTGCAACAAATGAAAAAAGGCGGAAGATTATTCTATGTTGGCTCAGGAACAAGTGGCCGATTGGGAATACTGGACGCTTCTGAATGTCCGCCAACATTTGGCGTTTCCCATAATCTTATTGTGGGCATTATTGCCGGTGGCGATACCGCCATCAGAAAAGCCGTTGAATTTGCCGAAGATTCCACCACTCAATGTTGGGAAGATTTAAAAAGTTATCAAATTAACAGCAACGACATTGTGCTCGGAATCGCTGCATCAGGAACAACGCCTTATGTGGTAAATGGAATAAAAAAATGCAATGAAAATGGTATTTTAACAGGAGGCATTACGTGCAATGTTGGAAGTCCGCTCGCCAAAATCGCAAAATTTCCCATTGAGGTTTTGGTGGGACCAGAATTTGTGACCGGAAGTTCAAGAATGAAAGCCGGAACAGCACAAAAACTTATTTTAAATATGATTTCAACCAGCGTAATGATTCAACTTGGAAAAATAAAAGGCAATAAAATGGTTGACATGCAATTGACAAACGATAAACTGGTGATTCGGGGAACAAAAATACTCATGGAGGAATTGAATATCTCAAAAGAAAAAGCCATTGAACTACTGATAAAATACAAAAATGTACGAACGTCAATCCTAAATTACACAAATGGAAACAGATAGAAAAGAATTGTATAGAGGTTTAAAATATGAGTTGGGCGCTTTTCCCCTTTTGATTGCGGCACCAATTTTAATTACCATTGGGTTTAAAGCCATCAAGCAGCAAAACAATTATATTTGGCTTGCGGTTGGAATTATATTGGCCATAACTGCGATTCTTTTAGGGATTTTAGGCATTAAAATAATTCTAAATGCTTTATTCAATACCAAATAATGGGAATTCCCAGTCTTAAAAAATTCACAAACTGGGAATATTGGCCATCCTACCTATTTTATGTTCCGTTATTGCCTTATGCTTTTTATCTGGCTTTAAAAGCGAGAAGTTTCGGATTCTTTTCCGCCGTTAATCCGGGAATTGATGGCTCTGGTAACGGATTGGAATCAAAATACAAAACAATTCAATTGCTGCCAGTTAAGTATTGCCCCAAATCAATTTTTATCGGAAAGGGCGAACTTATTGAAGAAATAATTCAGAAAATTATCAAAAATGATATTGCATTTCCGTTAATTATTAAACCAGATATTGGATTTAGGGGATTGCTGGTCACAAAAATTAATGACAAAAACGAACTTTCTTCTTACCTCAAAAAATACAATTCCATCAATTTAATCATTCAGGAATTTGTGGAATTCAAAAATGAATGCGGCATTTTTTACCACAGAATCCCCGGCGAAAAAAAAGGCAGAATTACTTCCGTTACCCTTAAAAAATATTTAACGGTTTTAGGCGATGGACATTCAACGATTTCGGAACTCATTATGAACAACGAAAGGGCGAAACATTATTTGGAATATATTTCAGAAATAAATAAAGACAGGCTGCAAATGATCCCAAAATTGAATGAAGAAGTTGTGCTTAACGTCATAGGAAACCATTCCAAAGGAACACAGTTTATTGATGGCAACCATTTGATAAATAGTGAATTGGAAAAATTTTTAGATAAATTAAATGCTGAAATCAAAGGTTGGTTTTATGGAAGGATCGACATAAAATTTAACAGTTTCGACGAACTTTTAAAAGGCGAAAATTTTAAAATTATAGAAATCAACGGCGTAATTTCCGAACCTACGCATATTTACGACGCCACAAAAGGAAGTTATTTTAAGGCGCTCAAATCCATCAAAAATCATTGGAAACTCATTTATGTCATCGGCGTAAAAAACAAAAAGCTAAACCAAGCAAAATATACCAATTTAAGCTATTTAATTGCTGTTTACTTCAACTATAAAAAGTATCTAAAAAAGGTAAACGCGCTAAATGCTAATTCTTCAAATCCGTTTTAGGCGTGGTTGGGTTAAATCCGAAGTCGGCGTCAGGAAGTTCAATTCCAAGTTGGGAAATTACATAACCCACACTTGCAAAATGATGGATGGCGTGACTGTGGGCTTGGATTAAAATACCGCCCAACGTATAATTTACAGAAACAATTCCCACGCCTAAATCATCAGTAACCACAACAATTTTATTAAAATCGGCAGTTTCAATCAATTTAAGCCGTTGCAAAATATCTTCAAAATAAGCGATTCCGTATTGCGTGTAATTTTCCACCAATTCATTTCGTTTTCTGTTGATTAGATTGATGCTGCCAGATTCCAATCCATCAAAAATACAATCAAAAACATCCAAAATATGGCGCATATGAACGCCGACGCTTGAATAATATGGCGCAACGGCAGTATTGTTGTATTCATCATCAGAAATACAATTCAATAGCTGAATGCATCTTTGCAAGTTCTTTTCGATGGCTTCAATCATATTATGGAGATTCTAGTATTTATTAATGCGTATTAAGCGACTTCTGATCAAAATTTCATTTTCAAGACATTAGCTTTACCAAAGTAAAAATCCCCAGCGACAAAAATAATAAACTTAAGATTATATTGATGTTTGTTGCAATAAATGAGATTTTCTTAATGATTATTTTCGCGAAAAAAATATAGGTGTAAAATAGCAAAAAAGAACCTATTGAGGCGCCAAAAATAAAAAATAAAATATAGGGAAATTCAATGATTATCTTATTTTCAGATCCTAAAAAAATGCTGATACCCAAATAAAATGGGATCGCCAGCATATTAACCGAGGACATTGCCAAGCCTTTAAAAAAATAATTTCCTTTACTGATTTCGCGCTTTGCTTCTATCTTTTTGCGAGACAGCATAAAGAAGAAAATTGCCAAGACAAAAAACACAAAAACACCTACCATTTTTAAAGCTGCAATGACTTTCGGATTTTCAATGAGAAATTCAGCAAAAAACAAAGCGATTCCTGCCTGAAAAAAAACAATGACAGCGGCGCCAAAAGCAAAATTTACGCTTTCAATTTTACCCACATCAATTCGGGTTTTTAGCACAGTCATATTCAACATTCCGGGAGAAATCAAACCGAAATATGCCATTATTAAACCATAAAAAACGTGAAGCATATAAATCATGATGTTTAAAATCTTAAGTTAAGAAGTTTATTTTTAATCAATAAATAATTCGATTAATCTATTAATTTTTAGCAACGTATTTTGTAACAAAACCATTGATATCTTTTGAAATTTGTAATTTACTTATAAGCAAAAAATACAATGCCGAGATAATGATGCCTTTAAGTCCAATATTAATGATAGGATGAAAGTTAAAATTCCAAAAATAAAAAGCGGCAAATAACGCCAAAATAATAACTGCCAATCTAAAGGTATTGCCATCAAAAGGCTGAATGTTTAATTTGCCCTTTAAATAAATAATTTTAACCAAGCTATACACAACCACCACAATAAGCGTTGCAATAGCCGCACCGTTGATGCCTATTAAATTAATTAACCACTTGTTTAAAAAAATGACACTAATGGCCATGGCCAACGACAAGTAAAAAAATATTTTATAGTATTTTGAATTTAACAAAATTGCATTTCCTGTTCCCAAGGCCAATTCCATGAGTTTTGAAAGCGAAATAATAAACACAACCCAAATTCCTTTGGTAAATTCTGGTTTGTTAATCAAGGCATATAAATCGCCAATATTTAAATTAATCAGCAAGAAAAATAAACCTCCAATAACCAATAAATTTATGGAAGTTTGTTTGTACAGTTTTTCAACTTCGGCAATATTGTTTTCATTCATATCCTTTGCGGTAATCGGACTTGTAATTTGTTGCATGGCACGCGTTGGAATCGCAATGACACTTGCGATATAAATTCCTACCGAATAATAAGCAACCTGGGCAATTTGTTCCATTTGAGGAATCATAAACTTATCAATTTCCAACAAAACTCCTGCCGCCGAGCCAGCGACAATGATATACATAGAAAAGGAAATTATCTCCTTCAAATTAGAAGGAATTATCAATTTAAAAGTCGGTTTATAAACATAAAAAGCATAAAACATCATAATAACAGTGCTCAATCCATAAACAATTACAACACCATAAATAAATTGTTCATTGGTAATCCAATTAAAAAATACTGCAAATAATAAAAACGTGGTACAAATTCGAGGGAAAATTTCTTTGATAAAATTTCCGAATACAGAATTTAACTGCACTTTGGTCCATGAATAAAAAACCTCAAAATAACCCATAAAAATGGCCAATATAAATATGAGGTAAGTATATTTTTTTATGATGGGATTTTCTATAGAAATCCAATCTGCAATAGAATCATAAACAAATGCACCCACAAAAGCCAAAGGAATAATAACAAATAGCGGTAAAATAAGGGTGGTTGTCAAAAAACCATCCTGTTCAATTTTAGTTTGATAAGAGGAATAAAACTTAACGATTGTGTTTTGCATCCCAAAAACAAGCAAAGGCAAAATAATATTAGCGGCAGAGAGCAAAAAGGTAATTAATCCGAAATAATCTTCATGCAAAAAATGCGTATATAAAAACAATACGTTAATACCGCCAACCGCAAAACCCAAAAAGATAATGAGCGTATTAAAAAAAGATTGCTTTAAAATAATTCCCATTACAATAATTTAAGAATTTCCCCATAAATCTTCTCCCCTACATTTTCACCGAACAAATCCAGCTCAAAATTAACTGTTGAATTTTGAAAATTTTGAAAGGCCAGAAACATTTTTTCCTTGTCACTGCCCACAATTTTTGCAAATCTGTTGGCAACCA
>DAIQBF010000134.1:0-8543 GCA_036781305.1 Lutibacter sp. | reverse complement strand
ATTTTATGTAACCAGTAATGATTTTTTTCATCCAATTACTGGGGTTTATTCCTTTTTGAAATCTAAGTTCAACAAATAGAAATTGAAAAAAACAACACTTTATGAAAACAGTTGCCTTCATCTTAATTTCTTTTATAATGGTAAGCTGTACCACCAGTACCTATGATGATATTGAAGAAATTCAAATAGAAAATCAGGGAGAGTTGGTAACCTTTCAGGATGTGGCTTTTGTTTTTGAAAACATCTGTACCGCCTGTCACAGCAACCCGCCACAAAACGGGGCTCCAATGTCATTAACTAATTATGCGGAAGTAAAGAATGCCGTTGAAACAAGAGGGCTTCTGGATAGAATAAGTAGAAATGAAGGTGAAGATGGTTTAATGCCTTTGGGCGGGCCAAGGTTGCCTCAACAACAAATTGATCTAATAACACAGTGGAACCTTGATGGGCTGCTGGAAAATTAAATATATGAAAAACGCAATCGCTTTATCAATTATTTGTCTCGCGTTAATTAACACGGCAATAGGACAGGAAAAATTCGCCACCAAAACAGGGGAAATTACTTTCGAAGCATCGGTTCCTTCTTTTGAGGAAGTAAAGGCAGTCAACTCCAATGTGAGTGCTGTTTTAGATGCAACTACGGGAAATTTTGCGGCACTTGCACTTATGAAGGGTTTTCGGTTCAAAGTGGCTTTAATGGAAGAGCACTTTAACGAAAACTATATTGAATCATCCAAATATCCCAAGGCCACATTTAAAGGCACCATTCAGAATTTTAAACTTTCAGAAGTTTCTGGAAAACGCGAATATATAATTAAGGGAACTTTCAACCTTCACGGTGTTGACAAAAATTATGAGGTGCCAGCAGTTATTTCCATCAAGGAAGAGATGCTGATGCTTACTGCAAAATTTGTACTTAAACCGGAAGAATTCAATATTAAAATTCCATCCATAGTAAGTAATAAAATAGCCGAGGACGTCAATGTTTCTGTTGTATTCAGTTTACAAAAACAATAATAAAAAACCCGATGAGCAAGCAAAGAAAGTTCCTAATCCTGATTTTGATCCTGCTGGTTGGCGGCTATTTAGGCTATAATTATATCTACCAAGATCATAGAGATATTAAGTCAGAAACCCCGCAACTTGAAATTACCGCACCCTATTTACTAGAACGATTTAAAACAAATGATGGTGCCGCCCTGCTCAACAAAACCATAACGGTAACAGGAGTTATAACCAGTTTGGAAGAAGACGCGGTTACGCTCGATGAAAGTGTTTACGCAAGTTTTATCGAGAAAATGTCTGAGTTGAAAGTCAATGAAAAAGTACAAATAAAAGGTAGATGTATTGGGTATGACGAGCTGTTCAATATCGTAAAACTGGATCAATGTTCACTTCTAAAATAAGTCCAATGATTAGAAAAATCACCTTGTTATTGTTCTTTCTTCCTCTGGGATTATTTTCCCAAGAAGATTTACTGAACGATCTTGAAAACGAAACGGTTGAAGACAAAACCGTGATCGCTGCATTCAAGGGTCTAAAAGTGGTAAACTTTGAGTCTACCAAACTTGCCGATAAAAATGATTTCTATTTTGTGGTGGCCCACCGCTTCGGTTCGGTAAAAAATGGTTTTGACGATTTCTTCGGGCTGGACAATGCCGTGACGCAACTGAAATTCATTTATGGATTTACCGATTGGTTGAATATAGGGGTTGCAAGAAGCTCCTTTCAAAAAAAATATGGAATGCATGCAAAATACCGGTTGATGCCCCAAGAAAAGGACGGTTTCCCAGTAACATTAGTAGGATATAATTTGGTTACCATAAATACTTCTTTGGAGAAGGATCAATATCCAAATCTGGAATTTGTGGATAAGCTTACCTACACTTCCCAACTCCTCATATCTAAAAAATTCAACGAATCACTTTCCGTACTGCTCGCCCCAACTTTTATTCATGAAAACTTGGCAACCCGTAGCCGTGATGTTTTAGAGGATGGTACCACTTTGAATTACGATGAAAAACCCAATCAGTTTGCTCTTGGGCTTGGAGGGCGTTACAAAATTTCAAAACGCGTAAGTATTAATGCAGACTATGGAGTTCATTTAAACCGAAACAAAGATTCAAATTTTAGAAATCCATTGTCAGTGGGGGTAGATATTGAAACAGGCGGACATGTTTTCCAAATGCACTTTACGAACGCACAAGCCATGTTTGAAGAGGGATTCATTGTACAGGGGCAGGGGGATTGGGCCGATGGCGATTTCTTTTTCGGCTTTAATATAAGTCGGGTTTTTTAAAAAGTTATATGCAATATTCAACCAAAAATTTGAAGCTATAAAAAAGCAAAATCAAAAATTATTTATTAACCTAAAATTAAACAAAATGAAAAAAACCAAACTATTTTTTTTAGCAGCGCTAACATCCTTAATGGCAACAGCGCAAACAACTTTTGACCTTGACTGGTTTATGGGAGTTTCTAATGCGAATGCGAGTATAACCATAGGAACGGGAGATACCGTGAGGTGGACTTGGACAGACGCTCTTCCTCATTCCGTTACAAGCGAATCCGGGAGCCAAGAGAATTTTGACAGTGGAATTCTTACTGGCAATGGCACACAGTTTTCCTATACATTTACTCAAGTGGGTGTGAATCCTTATAAATGTGAAGTCCACTCGAATATGCAAGGGACCATTACTGTAGAGCAAACGGTTTCTATCGACGAAAAATTCCGCAAGAATATTTCTCTTTACCCTAATCCTGTGAGCAATAAGTTAACGGTAGTTTCACTTTATAAGCTGGATAGTTACAAAATCCACAATATTTTGGGGAAACTGGTAGCGCAAGGAGCCGCTAATGGCAACATCACAGAAATTGATTTGTCTAATTTAGAGAGTGGAATGTATTTTATAAAAGCAATTTCTGGTGAAATGCAATCGACTTTTAAAGTTATGAAGCAATAGAAATTCTACATTTATAAAAAAGAGGCTTTTCAAAACGGACAGCCTCTTTTTCTTTATATTTTTCTTTGAAGTTTTTTTACTTGTGGCCTTAGCAAGCTTGAACATAGAAATGCCAGTTTCATCTATAGGAAACGGCATTTTTTATTTTGAATCAATTTCATCTTTATCCAAATGATAAATCTCCATAATCCCTTCCAATACTTTTTCAAAATCTATATTTAAATCTATCAGTTTTCCAGTAGCCATATCCATTACCCACCCGTGAACAGCCAGTCTTCCTTGGCGTACCGCAATCTGTACATCCGCGGTTTTTATAACGTTCACGCACTGTTCTTGAACATTGAGCTCTACCAGTCTTCTGTATTTGTTTTCCTCATCATCTATAGAGTTGAGTTCCTCGCGATGCAAGCGATATACATCCCGGATATTTCGAAGCCAAGGATTCAGAATTCCCAAATCCTTTGATTGCATTGCGGCCTTAACCCCACCACAACCATAATGACCACAAATTACGATATGGTTCACTTTCAGAATACTTACGGCATAGTCAATAACGCTCATAGCACTCAAGTCTAAATTAGACACCATATTGGAAATATTGCGCATCACAAAGACTTCTCCAGGTTTTACGCCCATAATTTCCTCTGCGGTAACCCGGCTGTCGCTACAGCCAATATAAAGGATATCAGGGTTTTGGCCATCTGCGAGGTTTTTAAAATAGTTGGGATCTACACCGAGTTTTTCGTTTACCCAAACTTGATTGTTTTTGAAAATTTGATCGATATTCATGGTTTTTCTGAAGTTTAATTTCAGAATTTAAAGATAGGTAAAAGCCTTTATGCCCACAAAATGGTAATTGAAAATTTAAGTTTGTTGCTTTTATAAGTCGCTAAACTTACATAACTTGTTTTGTGTTTTCTACTCCTTTTAAAGCTCTCAATCTGCCAGGTCCATTTTTTAGGGCAAGCTCGTATTGTTTTGCAGCCTCTACGTTTCTATTTTGGGAAAGGAGCCAATCGGCATAAAGTTCATGGGTAGGCTTTTGAATGGACGGTGGACCATAACTATAGCTTATGCTGTTTTCAATAGCAATGGATTTTATAAAATGTTCTTCCGCCAGTTTTGTATTATTACCCAGTTCAGCACGAAGAGCCAATAATTGGTTTTGTCTGATTTCAGCTTCCTTTAAATCCATTTCCGTAGCTTCATCGCGGGTAACCGCGGAACAGAGTTTGGCACTGCCTTCCGAAACAACAAACACTTCTCTGTTATGGTCTTGGTCCATAGTATTAATTAAGCTGTCTAATTTTTGCAGGTTGCCCTTTTTAAAAGCTTTCATTCCTTCCAGAAAGTGATATTGAGAGCGGACGGAAATATTCAAGTCTGCTATATCTACCGGTATATCCGCAACGTTTCCTTTCCAATCATCAGTTTCGTTTAAATAGGTGCCTTTTAAAAACACTAAATGCACCCTTGCCTTTTTAGATGGGTTTTCGGAAGCATATTTTTGCATATCGAGCACCATTTTTTTTGCTTCTTCATAATTTCCTTTTTGAAGATAGCCGTATTCCAGCCAATGAAAAGCGTGATACCCACGGGCATCATTGTCCAGTTTTTTTTGCTCCATTCTGTTAATGCTCGCTTGGTATGAAACAATATTGGAAGAAATTACATTATCCCACATTCCCAAAGCAACATATATGTGTGAAGGCATATGCAATGCATGGCCGGCATCTGGCGCTACTTTTGAATAGGCATTGGCAGCATTCAAAGCAAGATTTGCGTGATCAGGATCGTCATAGGAATGAATAAGGTAATGCAAAGCGCCAGGATGGTTTGGGTTTTCCTTTAAAATACCTTGAACAATTTTTGCGCCTTTGCCATATACAATATCATCCCTTCCTTCAGGCACTGATCCCAATAACGACAAGGCATAAAAAGCCGCTACTTCCTGATTGGAAGGATATTTTTTGTACAAGCCTTCCATAAAATTTGCATAAGCAAGGTCTCGTTGGGGTTTTTCTGTTTTTGGCTGATAAAGTATGTGTACTGCTTCAATTAAATCCTGTTCAATTTCGGTTGTGCTTTTTTCTATCTCAAGGCCGTCAAGTTTTGCTAAAACAGTGGTAGCAGCTTCATAATCCTGTTCCTGCCATAAGCAATGGTTATAGGTCATTGCCTCGCCCCAATAGGCCATCGCCATTTTTGGATCCTCATTTTGTGCTTGTTGAAAAGCTTCTCGGGCATCTTCATATTCAAAGGAATGCAAAAGCAAAAGCCCTTTTTCAAAGTTTGGCTGGGCACTTTCTTTCCCACTGATTGTAATATTTACAATACCCAGATGATTTTTCTTTGTTTCCTGCTGCTTGCAAGAAATAATAAAAAACAATATAAAAAACGAAGCTAAAAATCTCATAATAAATATTTTACAGGATAGTCTAAAAGTAATGATTTCTGTTCAATTTTTAATTCTGTAATTTATAATTTGGTTCTTGCCTACTGTGAATAGGTTTTACGGAGGTTACGGAAAATTTTTATGATAATTTCTTCTTTTTCAAAAATTTGATAATTCCAAAAATCAAGGTTAAAACTCCAATGAAAACAACGGTTCCAATAATTTCATTTTCCGAAAGGTTTGATAGAAAATAGAGAATGATGCACATAGACAAAATTGGCACAGTCCAGCCTCCGGGGATTTTGAATTCCTTTTATTCCGTATTACGGATACGGCGAAGTTTTATTACGGAAAGCGCCACTCCAAAATAAAGGATGAGAATGGAACTTGTTGCAATCACTACCAAGTGTTCAAAACTTCCAGTAGCAGCGAAGATAAATCCGATACTAGCATACAAAGCTATAGCAATGTGTGGTGTGGCAAACGACTTATGGATTTTTGATAAGAAGTTAATAGGAATGACCTTGTCCCTCGCAAGTGCATACAACACTCTTGGATTGTTTAAAAGGGAACCACTCATATAACCAAACATGGAGATACTGGCACCAACTATCAGAATGATATATCCAATTGGACCGAATATAACTCTGGCAGTTTCAGCAAGTGGTGCGGCCTTGAAATTGACCAAATCAGTACCCAAAACACCTTGGGATACCATCTGAACAAGAACATACAAAACAACTACGGTGGAAATGCTAATTAAAATTGCCCGTGGAACGGTACGCTTTGGATTTGTTACCTCGCCACCCACAATCATTCCAGATTCAATGCCCACAAATGCAAAAAAAAGAATCAAGGAGGTTTGGCCCAAATCTTTTAAGTTTGGTAATGATTCGATGTGTAAGTTAACAGAGGAAACTTCTTTCCAACCAAAAATGATCAATAGAAACAGAGGAACTAGTTTTATTACGGTGTTTAATTTTACAAGACCCATCCCTTGTTTTATACCCAAAACATTAATAAAAGCCAGCCCAGAAAAGATGATGAATAAAAAGCACAAACGCATCCAGCCTGCTCCAAAAGAGGGATATACTGATGCCAAAACATTTACAAGCGCATTGGAAACGGCGGCGTCAGAAAGGATGGCGCTTACTACAGCAAAAACACCAGCTATAAAACCAGCATAATCTCCAAAAGCGGTTTCAATGTAAGTGTAAGGCCCGCCTGTATTGGTTACTTTGCTACCAGCTTCTGCGAAACAAAGGGTGATGAGCCCAATTAAAATTCCGCAGAATAGATAGGCAAAAATACTAGAGGCACCCATAATTCCAGCAATAATTGCAGGCAGCACAAAAATACCGGAACCAATAATAATATTGACGATATTGGCAGAAAGGCCAAATACGCCTATGGATCTTATTAATCCCTCATGTGGTGTTTTCATATTTCTTTCTTATTTGAAAGAATAATTATCTACATCCTTTATAAATTTTATCAATCCCGTAAAATATGTTTGAGGATCGTCGTATTGCGAACAATGACCTGCATTGCAAGTGATACTTCTTCCGTATTGCACTTGGGTACTCATCCATTCCATATATTTTGGATCCATGGTGTCGTATTTCCCGCCGATCATCAATGTTGGTGTTTTTATTTCTTTCAGTCTATCAGAAACATCCCAACCTTTTAAAGTTGCATTTCCCGTAACGCCAAATTCACTATAACCTTGCATATAGATGTAAATATTTTGGTTGAGGTGTGAAAAGGCACGATTGATGAACTCTGGCCATTCATCCAAAGGCTGGCGAAGAATGTGCTCTGTATAATAATTGTTCATCACTAACTCGGCATATCGGGGATTTGAGAAATCTTCCTTCGCCTCCAATTCCTTTATTTCTTTATAAACTTCGGGTGGCAATTGGGCTCCTAATACTTCGGCATATTTTTCGTATTCGGGAATGCTCGCCATCATATTCGAAATTATCAAACCTTTTAAATTGTCTTGGTACTTTAGCGCGTATTCCATCGCCAGAATTCCGCCCCAAGATTGGCCGAGCAGGTAAAAATTGTCTTTATCAAGATTTAATGCTTTGCGAACTTGCTCTACTTCTTCCACAAAATGTTCGGTCGTCCAAAGTGTGGAATCGTTTGGTTTATCGCTGTAATAACTGTCAAGTTGGTCGTAATAGATGTATTCAATTTCTTCATTTGGAAGGTAGCCGTCAAAATTTTCAAAAAACTCATGCGTCCCGCCAGGGCCGCCGTGAAGCAATAAAACTTTCATTTTTGGATTGTTGCCCATACGTTTTGTCCACACATTAAAAGTGCCTTTTGGAGTGGTGATGGGAATCATTTTGATGCCGCCTGTATTTTGGTCATCGGCATTGGAGTAATCCATATAGGTGGATTTGCAATCGGTTTCGGTTTTGGTGGTTTGTTTTTCTGAACAGCTTAAAAGAAGTGTTGCTGAAATGATTAGAAAGTAAATTGCGTTTTTCATAATTGTTTGGTTTTGGTTCAATTTTTCACCACAGAGGCACAGAGTTCACAGAGATTTCTTTGTGTTCTTTGTGTCTCTGTGGTATTATTTAAATCTTTTTATTCATTCGCTTTTAAAACCCGAAGCAGATTTCCGCCAAGGATTTTATCGATATCTTTTTCGCTATATCCTTTTTCAACCAAAGCTTTTGTTATCAAAGGATAATCGGTAACATCGTCCAATTGCTTTGGCGGCAGAAAAATTCCATCAAAATCTGAACCGATGCCCACATAATCTATACCAACCAATTCAATAATATATTCAATATGTTTGTTATATTCATATCTTAAAGTATTTATTGATTATTAAAGTAATGGTATAATGTTATCACTAATTATAAATAGAATTTGGAAACATATAAAGGAAACTCAATCTTCAAATTGTTTTTATTCATTTTAATTCATCTTCAGATAATGGAAGAGAAAATCCACCCTCTTCCAGAGGAATATCAGCCATTGAAATTGCATCTAACAGGTTAGAATCTAAATCTATAGATTTAATCTTATCTCTTAACAGATTGATTAGATCATATGTAGTTAGTATTCCTATTATATCATTATTTTCAAGAATTGCCAAATGTTTTATTTTTTTTTCTACCATTAGTTTTGTTGCATTATTTATGGTGGAATTTTTACTAATAGTTATT
>DAIQBF010000133.1:0-8557 GCA_036781305.1 Lutibacter sp. | reverse complement strand
ATCGTTAATTATCCAGAAATACCAATTACTATGAAAACTATAAAAATCATATTGTTCTTTGTTTTGGCAATTTCATTCTCATGCAAAGAAGAAAAACCGAAACCAGTATTACCGCAAAATAATGCGATAGCTTCCGTGAAGCATTATATTTGTGCCAATAAGTGTGAAAACAGCGGCAGTGATGTCGCAGGCACTTGTCCGGTTTGTAAAAACCTATATTTACATAATGATGCTTTTCACGCGCAGGATCTATTGAAAAACGGACCATTAAATGTCCCTACAAATATTCAGGCTCCGGCAAACAACACGCCGGCAACACCTTCCCCTGCACAAAATGCGAAAGGAATTTATCATTATACCTGTGCCAAAGGATGTTACGGCGGCTCGGGCACTGCGGAAAAATGTACCAATTGTGGCGAAAATTTAGTGCACAACCAAGCTTATCACAACTAGAAAACAGATAAAAATTATGGCATTTTCATTCTCAAAATTATTCAAACCTCAAAATGTTCAAAGTACTTCAGAGTTCATTTCTGAAATTGATTTTAAAGGCGGAACAAAATATGGAGAAAACAGCGACAATACCATGTATTTGGATATTGAAGAATTGGGTGGATTTCCTTTTATAAAAACCACCATCATCGGCGATTTTTCAACAAAAATAAAACGAACAGGCTGCACGATGACCTTTGTTTTTAAAAATGATTCCTTGGTTTTAAGTTCGGACCACACTGATATTGAATCCAATCAAATTAAAAATACACCGATTAATTACACAGAAATAGATTTTGAACTTACTGAAGCCGAATCCGTAAAAATAAAAAACGAAAAGGTGCTGGAAATTCTATATACGTTTAAGGATCAAATCCTCGCTTTCAATCCTATTCCTACGGAAATTCAATAACGGTAAATTCAAATTTAAGCGGATCTGTGTTTTTAAACAACATCGGAATTAGATCTGCTCCCAATACCTCATAATATTCTGAAAAATTTTGGCTGCGTTCCTGAAGGCTTTGTTTGGGAAACAACTCATTTTGCAAATCCGTAATCCGATCAACCACATCAGAAAGTTTGCGTTTTTGCGCTTTCAACAATCTTTTTTCTAAATTATCGAGTCCGTTTAGCTGTTTCTTCTCTTGTGCATTTACAGCGCCTAAAAAGGTACCGTCAGTTTTTTTAGCCAATTCTTTTAAATCAATAAATTGTTGTTGCAGGTGCGTTTTTTGTACAGAAAAATCAATTTTCACTTCGGAAAGATCTTTAACTGCATCTGAAATCAACGATTCCTGTTTTTTGAAGATTTCAGGGATTGAAATGTTTAATTTATTCAGTTTGGACACCTGTTTATTCGTGGCCAACAAAACGGAATTCCTCAAGACCAAAATCGGAAATGGGATATTTACGCTATTGAAATAATTTTTAAGCTGAAACCAATAGGCCAGCTCCCCGCCTCCTCCAATATAAGCAAGGTTTGGCAACACAATTTCTTGGTAAAGCGGTCGCAAAATTACATTTGGACTAAATCGTTCAGGATGTGCTGCAACTTCCTTCAACATTTCTTTTTCAGAAAAAACGATGTCCGTATTGTTTACGATAAAATGATTTTTTTCAAAAATAATACGTTCCCTTATGGCTTCTTTCAAGTAAAACAAGTTGATTTCTCTTGGATTTACCTGAATTTTATACTTGGCAGCCAATAACTGGTCTGTTTTGGAAACAATTTCAAAAGAAGTATTATGAAGCAACTCCTCTTTCACAAATGGCGTAAATTGTTTTTTCAATCGCACATCATCTCCATCAACAATAACAAGTCCATATTCTCCAAAAAGTTCATTCACCAAATAGCGTGTGGCTTCCGCCAAATTATTGTTTTCCAAATAGGTGTTTTTGAACAACTCCCGCAACTCATCTGCATTGCTGGAAGTTCCCAAAAGCGCAGAAAACTCTTTAAAAACCGCATCAAATCCATCTGTTTCCAATCGGCCCACAGCGCCGCTACTTCCTCTGTTCCAGCTGATTTTGGTGTTGTTGACATTGAAATATTGAATTTCCTCAAAATCGTGGTCTTCGGTTGCCATCCAATATACCGGCACGAAATTTTGTCCAGGAAATTCCTTTTTCAACTTGTCGGCCAAATTAATGACGGTCACAATTTTATACAAAAAGTATAAAGGTCCTGTAAAAATGTTCAATTGATGTCCGGTCGTGACGGTAAAAGTGTTTTTGTCCAACAGCGATGCCATATTTTGCGCAGTCTGTTCTGAAACCGAAGTGTTGTCATATTGCTGCTTCAATGCATCATTCAACACCTGCCTCGACGCCGCTTGAAATGAGATTTTTTTGGATTCAATTTGATTTTTAAAGCCCTCAACATCGGGGAAATTCCCATAAAATTCTGACAATTCGGATTTTCTATCCAAATAATCACAAATTAGTTTTGAAAAATAACCGGTAGCCACAAAAGGAATATGATAAACACTCATAATCCTTTATGATCTTTTTTGAAACAACGTATATACATATTCTCTGGTATTTCCTGAAGGTTGGGTGTACGTATAATTGAATGATCTCAACAATTCAAAATCACTTCCCAAGCACTCCTGAAGCATTTCTTCATTGTAATTAAATACATCCAATCCACTGCATTTTTTGGCACCTTCCAAATTAAACTCCGCCAAAATTACAAATCCTTTTGGTTTTACCGCTCTTTTTAATAAGTCAAAATAAGTCTTTTGTTGGTATTGTTCCGTAAAAAAATGCAACACTGCCCTGTCATGCCATAAATCGACATTTTTTAATTTCAATAATTCGCAGGGATTCGTTAAATCGTCCACCACAAATTGAATATGTGCATTTTTATTCGGTGGTAAATTGCTTTCCAGTTCGGTTAAAGCCGCTGCAGCAATATCATTCACCACCATATTTACATAGCCCTTCTTAAACAATTCTGCAATTAAAGTAGTTGCGCCCGCTCCTGCGTTAAAAATCAAGGCCTCTTTTGGCAAATTACAGGCCTCAATTAATTCGATGGAAGCCATCGGATTTTCTTCATACCAACCTAAATTGGCAATTGGCGATTTCTGATAGGCATTGTTCCAATGTTTTTCAAAATCATAGGCAGCTTTTTCTTTTTCTCCAGAATTTTCGTTCATATTAACCTCAAATTTATTTTTTATAAAAGTAATTATTTTAGCGCAAAATACCTAGAGTATGTACATTTACCAACCTAACAATTACATTTATTTAATTACATTTGGATTTTAAATTTATATATAAATGAAAAACCTGTTCTTTTTATTTATTGCAATCGCTGCAATATCCTTTACTACAACTGCCCAAACCCTTAAATCGCCTGCCGAATTTTTAGGTTATGAGCTTGGTTCACAATTTACAAGACACCAAAATGTGGTGGATTATTTTATATATGCAAGTCAAAATTCAACCAGTATTCAACTTGAAAAGTATGGAGAAACAAATGAACAAAGACCTTTGTACGTTTCGTTTATTTCTTCGGAAGAAAACATAAAAAATCTTAAAACTATACAAGAAGATAATTTAAAAAGAACCGGAATTTTGAAAGGAGATTTTACTTCAGAAGTTGCCATAGTTTGGTTAAGTTACAACGTACATGGAAACGAAGCATCAAGCACTGAAGTTGCCATGCAAACCTTGTATGAATTAGTTACAAACAAACAAGATTGGCTTAAAAACACCCTGGTTATTATTGACCCTTGTGTAAATCCTGATGGACGGGATAGGTATGTAAATTGGTACAATCAAACCAAAAGTACGCCTTACAATCCCAATCCTGAAGCTTCAGAACACAATGAACCTTGGCCAGGTGGAAGACCCAACCATTATTTGTTCGATTTAAACAGGGATTGGGCTTGGGCTACACAGATTGAAACGCAACAACGTTTAAAAATATACAATAAATGGATGCCGCAAGTGCATGTGGATTTTCATGAGCAAGGTATCAACAGTCCGTATTATTTTGCGCCAGCCGCAGAACCTTACCATGAAGTTATTTCCGATTGGCAACGTGATTTTCAAACTCAAATAGGAAAAAACAATGCCCTTTATTTTGATAAAAATGGCTGGGCTTATTTCACAAAAGAATTTTTTGATTTATTATACCCAAGTTATGGGGATACCTATCCTATTTATATGGGTGCTATTGGAATGACCTTTGAACAAGCAGGAGGCGGAAGAGGCGGATTGGGCGTAACGCTTGAAAACGAAACGGTTCTTACGTTAACAGACAGGATTGCACACCATTTTACCAGCGGAATTTCAACGGTGGAAATGACTTCAAAAAATGCCCCGAAACTGATTGCTGAATTTAAAAAGTTTTTTGACAATGCCAATCGAAAATATAAAAGTTATATTTTAAGAGGAGGTTTGGAAAAGATGTTAAGTTTGAAAGCACTGTTAGACAAACATCAGATTCAAAGTTTTGTTTCAGAAGGAAAAAAATTGAGCGCTTACGATTATGATTCCAAAACCACAAAATCCATCCAAACCGTAAAAAGCGATTTAATTGTTTCGAGCAATCAGCCAAAAGGTAAAATGGTAAAAGCATTGTTTGAACCAGAAACTAAATTATCGGATTCCGTAACCTATGATATTACTGCCTGGAGCCTTCCTTATGCTTATGGCTTAAAAGGATTTGCTTCAGAAACTGAAATTCCTTTTAAGGAAAACGGCCAGCTTCAACCCACTAATTTTAGCAATACTGTGAACAAAGAAGCTTATGCCTATATCAGTAAATACTATGAAGTTTCCGATGCGCAATTATTGGGAGATTTGTTGGAAGAAGGATTTAAAGTTCGTTTTAGCAATGCAGAATTTACCCTTGAAGGAAACAAATATGCCAAAGGCTCCTTAATTGTGATGAGAGGCGAAAATAAAAAAATCCAAAATTTTGATGAAACCATTGTTAAAATTGCCAACAATTTAAATAAAAAGACGACTGCCGTGAATTCGGGAATGGTAGATTCCGGCTTTGATTTAGGGTCTGGAAATATGGCGCTAATCCGCAATAAAAAAGTTGCAGTTTTATCAGGAGAAGGCATTTCCGCATTAAATTTTGGAGAAATTTGGCATTTTTTCGAAACTGAGCTAAAATATCCGCTTCATGTACTTAATACCAAAAATTTTAATCGATTGAATTTGTCTCAATATGATGTGTTAATTTTACCGGAAGACTATAGTGCTGATAAGGAATCCTTGGCACTGATTTCATCCTATGTCTCAAATAAAGGAACCTTAATTGCCATTGGAAACTCTGTTTCAAATTTTGCCGATAAAGAAGGTTATTCCTTAAAAAAGAAGAAACCAAAAGACAGTTTATCCGTTAAACAAAATATTGTTCCTTATAATCAATGGGAACGTGAAGCATTAAAAAACACCATTACAGGAAGTATTTTTAAAAGTAATGTGGACAATACGCACCCGCTTGCTTTTGGATATTCCAATTCCTATTACAGTTTGAAATTAAGTGATGATGCATACAACTTGTTGCCAGAAGGCGTTAATGTTGCTTATTTTCCTGAAAACACAAAAAATTATTCTGGATTTGCGGGTTCAGATGCATTAAAAAATATTCCGAATTCTCTTTTGTTTGGGGTAGAATACAAAGGAAAAGGTAAAATAATTTACATGGTGGACAATCCATTATTCCGATCATTTTGGCAAAACGGGAAACTATTTTTTGCCAATGCAGTTTTCTTAAATTAGCAAGAAAAGCGAGCTAATGCTCGCTTTTCTTTGTTTAATTGGTTATTTGTTTTTGGTATTGATAAAATAACTTAGCGAACAAATTATCTCGACATAGCTCGATATGATAAAAATTTATCGTCAAAAATTAATTGTACCTAACCGGTAATTTCTAGACAAAATTTAATGCAACCTATCTATTTTATTCAATAAGCGATTCTCCATTTAAATCGGTGGTAAGCACATCGCTCATATAATCCAAGTAAGGCCGCATTGCCTCAAAAGAAAAGATAACTTCGGCTAAAAAGTTTGGCGACAAAACTTCTTCATCAGTAAATGAGCGCGTCACGATAAATTGCTTTAGCCTTATCAAATCAATATTTGGGTGATTTTTATCAAATCCCCTCGGGGCAGTTTTAACGGCATTACCTTGCAATTTGCCAAAATACTTCTTAAAATCAGGCGCATTTACAATCGCTCTAATTTCAGAGGCATCTGTTTCAAATTCTTTTCTGATGCGCGCCAAATCTTCTTTATTCGGCTCCCAAAATCCGCCAGCCAAAAAACTTTCGCCCGGTCTTATTCTTAAATAATATCCCCCACGCAGTTTATTGGTTGCTCGGGTAAAATGACCGGCAAAATGAGATTTAAACGGCGTTTTATCCAGTGAAAAACGAACATCCCTGTAAATTCTGAAAATTTTTACGCTTTCAATCAGGTCATGTGATTTTAATTGTTCCATGACCAAATTGTAAAAACCTTTAATTTTTTTTTGTTCAGCTTCAAACATTCCTTTATGTTCATTAAACCACTCGCGATTGTTATTTTGTTTGAGTTCTTTTAAAAAGTCTAAGGTAGATTTTGAAATTGAGTTCATTATAGTTATTAAAATAAATTAAGAATATTAAATATATGATATAAAATATTAAAAGTTAAAATTATGAAAATCAATGAATTTACAAATTAAAAAACTTCGTATTTTTAGTCTTTAGTCTTTTTTCTCTGGTCTTTTTTCTTTGTACTTCTAATATTTAAACTTGTACTTTGTACTTTATACTTATTGATGTCTTCCTTCTAAAATTTTCACAATATCCTGCAAAGTAAATCCTTTTGCCTGCAACAAAATTAAATAATGAAACAATAAATCAGCGCCTTCATTCAAAAATAAATCGTCATTGTTATCTTTCGCCTCAATCACAATTTCAATGGCTTCTTCCCCCACTTTTTGGGCTATTTTATTGATTCCGCTTTCAAATAAAGAAGCCACATAGCTATTTTCGGAATTGCCTGCTTCCCGCCTGTTTTTAATCACTTCTTCCAGTTGCGACAAAAAACCATAAGACGGATTATTGGTTTCTCCCCAACAAGTATCTGTACCTTTATGGCAGGTTGGACCAACCGGATTTACCTGAATTAACAAAGTATCCTGATCGCAATCGTTTTGAATGGAAATGACACTTAAATAATTACCGCTTTCCTCACCTTTTGTCCACAGCCTGTTTTTGGTTCTGCTAAAAAAGGTCACTTTATTTATTTCAACAGTTTTTTCAAATGCTTCGGCATTCATATAGCCCAGCATCAACACATTTTTTGTGGCATTGTCCTGAATGATTGCAGGCACTAAACCGTTCCCATTTTTATTAAAATCTATGTCCATAATTGTATTTTGTCATTGCGAAGCAAATTTTTCATTTGCTGTGGCAATCTGTTCATTTATATTTAGTGATTTTTATAAGATTCCTGCCTTTGCCTGCACAGGCCGGTTCAAATGACTTTGTGTTATATTCTTACCGGTATGTCATTATTTCTTAATTTGTTTTTTAAATCCATAATGTCGATTTCTTTAAAATGAAACACACTCGCAGCCAAAGCGGCATCCGCTTTTCCATTTGAAAAAACATCAACAAAATGTTGCATATTTCCGGCGCCACCCGAAGCGATAATCGGAATGTTCACCAAAGTTCCCAATTTGGCCAAGGCTTCATTGGCAAATCCGTTTTTTGTGCCGTCGTGATCCATTGAAGTAAATAATATTTCTCCGGCCCCGCGTTGTTCCACTTCTTTCGCCCAATCGAATAACTTAATGTCTGTAGGCACTTTACCGCCCACCAAATGCACCATCCACTCACCGGCAATTTGTTTTGCATCAATCGCAACCACAATGCACTGGCTTCCGAATTTTGCCGCCAGTTCGTTAATTAATTGCGGATTTTTAACTGCGGAAGAATTGATGGAAACCTTATCGGCACCGGAATTCAACAAAATTTCAACGTCTTCAACAGAAGAAATCCCGCCACCAACTGTAAATGGAATGTTGATGGTTGCCGCAACTTTTAAAACCAAATCGATCAAAGTTTTTCGTTTTTCCGCAGTGGCAGAAATATCCAGAAAAACCAGCTCGTCAGCGCCTTCTTCGGAATATATTTTTGCCAATTCCACCGGATCTCCGGCATCGCGCAAATTTACAAAATTTACGCCTTTTACCGTTCTGCCGTTTTTAATATCCAAACAGGGGATGATTCTTTTTGTTAACATCTTCAAAAGTTAAAAGTTAGAAGTACCATATTAAAAGTATTATTTATTTTTCTTAACAAAATCAGCTATTTCATTACTAAAATATTAAAAGTTAGAAGTACAATATTAAAAGTATTGTTTATTATTCTTAACGAAATCAACTATTTCATTACTAAAATATTAAAAGTTAGAAGTACAATATTAAAAGTTAGAAGTACCATATTAAAAGTATTCACTATTATTCTTAACGAAATCATTTAAAGTTAGATATTAGAAGTACCATATTAAAAGTATTATTTATTTTTCTTAACAAAATCAGCTATTT
>DAIQBF010000132.1:0-8623 GCA_036781305.1 Lutibacter sp. | reverse complement strand
GAAAAAAAAACCAAAAATTGTTATAACGTTAAGAGGAGCAGATACTTATAAGAAACCATGGCTGTCTAAAAAATGGAGAACTTTTTACAAAAATTATTCCCATTATATTAGTGCATTTGTAGTAATGAGCAATCATCAAAAAATATATTTAACTAGATGGGGAGTAAGCGCTGAAAAAATACACGTAATACCAATCTCATTTGGTGATGAATCTTTTTTAAAACTTAAATATCCTAATGTAGAATCAATAAAATTGGTTTCTGCCTTTAGAATGTGTTGGGAGAAAAATATTGAAGGATGTATTCGTTTTGCTAAATTATTAAAAGATAAAAAAATACTATTTAGTTATGATATTTATGGGGACGGCGAGGATTTAGCTCAATTATATTATTTAAGAGATCGAAATGACTTAACAGATGAAATTAATATTATGCATAAAATTGATGATACTGAGCTTAAACAAAAATTATCAAATTATGATTTTTTTATTCAATTGAGCATTTCTGAAGCCCTATCGGCTTCTGTTATAGAAGCACAATCTATGGGAATCCCCTGTGTTGTATCAAGTTCAGATGGGCTTCCTGAAGCAGTTCAAAGCAATAAATCTGCAATTGTAGATGTATATAATAATTATGCTATTTTAGCAGATAAGGTTATAGAATTATGGAATAATAAAGAGAAATATTTTTCTTTTTCTGAGGAAGCTATTAAAAATAGCAACAAAAAATTTTCAACGAAAGTTGAAGTTGAAAACCTAATTTCTTTGTATAAAAACTTAAAATAATTAATACCTAAAATGTTATTTAATAAATCTAAGCAAAAAATATTTTGTATTGGCTTCGGAAAAACCGGAACCACTACTATAGAACGTGTTTTAAAAGATTTTAATTTCAGGGTTGGCAATCAAGAAAAAGGTGAATTATTAGTGTTTGATTGGTATAAAAGAGAATTTAAGAATATTATTAAATTATGCGAAACAGCAGATGCATTTCAAGACATTCCATTTGCTTTGCCATTTACTTATATGGCTTTAGATCAATATTTTAAAAATGCTAAATTTATTTTAACCGAAAGAGACTCGTCTGAACAATGGTATCAGTCATTGACCAAGTTTCATTCAAAATTATGGGCACAAGGTGATAATACACCAACAGCTGATGAATTAAAAAATGCAAACTATCGTTATAAAGGGTTTCCTTATCAAACAGTTAAGCTCTTATACAATACGCCAGATGATGATCTTTACAATAAAGAAATGCTTATAAACGTTTACAATAACCACAATGCGGCGATTAAAGAGTACTTTAAAAGTCGGCCAGAACAATTGCTGGTAATTAACGTCTCTAAAAAAGAGGATTATTATAAGCTCTGTGATTTTTTACAGAAAACGCCAATACGTGACAATTTTCCTTGGGCAAACAAAACTTAAAAAAAACGGGCTATGATTCAAGTTACCAAAACATTTTTACCTCCACAAGACGAGTATCAGGCCATTTTAAAACTCGCTTGGGATGCTGGTTGGATAACAAATAGAGGTATCCTTGTTAATGAGTTAGAAGCAAAACTTAAAGATTATTTAGGTGTTAAAAATATTTTAGCCACTACCAATGGGACCATACCATTACAAATTGCCATTAAGGCATTAAAATTAACAGGCGATATTATAACCACGCCTTTTAGTTATGTTGCTACAACAAGTGCAATTGTTTGGGAAAACTGTAACCCCATTTTTGTAGATATCCATCCAGAATATTTGACTATAGATGAAACATTAATTGAAGCTGCAATAACCCCAAATACATCTGCTATTTTAGCAACTCATGTGTTTGGAAATCCATGTGATATTTATGCGATAGACAAGATTGCCAAAAAACACAACTTAAAAGTAATTTATGATGCAGCGCATAGTTTTGGAGTTACCTATAAAGGGACGTCTATTTTTAACTATGGTGATATTAGTACATGCAGTTTTCATGCGACTAAGGTATTTCATACTGGCGAAGGAGGTGCCTTATTTACGAATAATGGCAAATTGTTAGACACCCTGTTTTCTCATCATAATTTTGGACACAAAACAGAGGAATCAATTAAAGGAATAGGTATTAATGCTAAGATGAGTGAATTACAAGCTGCAATGGGCTTGACAGTATTGCCCTATATGGATGAGATTTTGCTTAAACGCGAACGTATTGTGAACACCTATAACAAGGCCTTAAAAAACAGTGACATACAAACTTTAAAGATCCGAAAGGATACAGCCTGGAATTTTAGTTATTATCCTGTAATTTTTAAAGATGAAGTTCAGTTATTAAATATCAGACAACACCTTAATAAAGCGGATATATTTCCTAGGCGTTATTTTTACCCTTCGTTAAACACAATTAACTATGTAGCGGAAAGTAGTTGCCCAATTTCAGAGTCTATAGCTTCTAGAGTTTTGTGTTTGCCTTTATACCCCGATTTAAAACCTGTAGACCAAGAAAGAATTATTAAACTATTGAAAGAAGTGTTATGAGCGTAGCAATTATGCAACCCTATATGTTTCCTTATTTAGGATATTTTCAATTAATTCAATCTGTTGATACATTTGTATTTTATGACGATGTTAATTTTATAAATAAAGGTTTTATCAATAGAAATTCAATACTTGTAAAAGGCAATGCGCAAGCATTTACCATTCCACTAAAAGAGGCTTCACAAAACAAATTAATTAAAGAAATTGATATATTAAAAGATGGTATCTGGTTAAATAAATTTTTAAAAACGATAGATTATAATTATAAAAAAGCACCTTATTTTAAAGAAACTAGAAACCTAATTCTTGAAACATTTAATCAGAATGAAATTAAAATTTCTGAGCTAGCAATACAAAGTGTTAAACAGGTTTGCAATTATTTAAACATAGATAAAACGTTTCAAGTGAGTTCAGAAATGTATAATAATAGCAAAGGATTAGAAAAGCAAGAGAGATTAATAAGCATAATAGCCCAAAGCAGAAATAATCATTATATAAATCCTCAAGGAGGAAAAGCGTTATATGATAAAGATTATTTTGCAAGTAATAATATAAAGCTTTCGTTTATTGAAAATCAGTTAGTAACTTACAAGCAATTTAATTTAGTTTTTATAAAAGATCTTTCAATAATTGATGTCTTAATGTTTAATTCTAAAGAATCAATAAGAGAATTATTAAACCAATATATATTAAGTTAATATGGCGAAAGTTGTAATATTTGGAGTTTTAGACACTTCTGAATTAGCACATTATTATTTGACAGATGATTCAGAACACGAGGTTGTAGCTTTTACAGTTTCAAAAGAATATTTAAAAGAAACAAGTTTTAAAGGCCTACCAGTTGTGGCATTTGAAGATATTGTTGAGTTGTATCCACCAAGTATTTATTCGCTTTTTGCGCCAATGACTGCAAGAAATATGAATAAATTAAGAGAAAGAATTTATCTTGAAGGAAAAGAAAAGGGATATAATTTTATAACTTATATTAGTAGTAAAGCAACATTGTTTGGTAATGAAATTGGAGAAAATTGCTTTATACTTGAAGATAATACCATACAACCTTTTACTAAAATCGGGAATAATGTTGTGCTATGGAGTGGTAATCATATTGGCCATCATAGCGAAATTAAGGATCATGTGTTTTTCACATCACATGTGGTGTTGTCAGGTCATTGTGTGATTGAACCTAATTGTTTTTTTGGTGTTAATGCTACTATTCGCGATTATACTAAGATGGGAAAAGGAACACTAATTGCTATGGTAGCCTGTTTAACAAAACAAGAAACAGAAGAATGGAGTGTTTATGTTGGCAATCCGGCAAAAAGATTAGGAGATAAAAAAAGTTATGACCTCTACTAAAATGAATTGGCAAAAAAAAGGACTAATTTTTAAACCAAAAGGCGATTTGAATTGGAGTCTTTCTCATGCGCAAGTGCCGTTCGCTTTTCCATTGGAAAATGATATTGTAAGAATTTTTTATGCAACAAGGGATAAGCAGAGTGCGTCGTCTGTAACTTTTATTGATGTTGAAGCTGGAAATCCATCAAACATTATTTACGAGCATAACAAACCTGTTCTACAAAAAGGATCACGAGGTAGTTTTGATGATTCTGGTACCATGCCATCATGGTTTATATACCATGATGGGAAACTTCTTATGTATTATACTGCCTGGAATAAGAGTGTTGAAGCCTCTTACAGGTTATCTATAGGAGTTGCTGTAAGCATTGATGAAGGATTATCATTCAAAAAATTATTTAAGGGTCCAATTTTAGACCGAAGCATTAATGATCCTATTTGGGTTGGACAACCATGTATAATAAAGGAGGGAAATATATGGAGAATGTGGTATTTGTGTTGTGAAAAAATTGAAGTTATAAATAATCATCCAGAACCTTTTTATAATGTGAAATATGCAGAGTCTAGAGATGGTATTAAGTGGGAACGAAATAATGATATATGTATTGATTTTGAATTCGGAAAAATTGATGCTATAGGAAGGCCATGCGTATATATTGAAAATGGCATATTTAAAATGCTTCACTCAAACAGGAAGGCCAATGGATATAGAGATCAAAAGGAAGCTGCATACCGTATTGGCTATTCAGAATCAAAAGATGGGATTCACTGGAATAGATTAGATGATTTGGTTGGCATTACAAAAAGTGAAACAGGTTGGGATTCTTTAATGAACGAATATTGTTCAACCTATGTACATAAAGACATAAGATATTTATTATACAACGGAAATGGTTTTGGAGAGAGTGGATTTGGATATGCAATATCAAGGTAGGCTAAAATTGGTAGTCTTTATGATTACTTATAATCATGAGTCCTATATAGAACAGGCAATAGAGTCTGTGATGAGCCAGAGAACCACCTTTGATTTTAAGCTATATATAGGTGAAGATTATTCAACTGACAATACAAGAGCAATTTGTGCTGCTTTAAAAAACAAGTATCCAGATAAAATAGATTTATTCTTGAATGAAACCAATTTAGGAAGTCAAAAGAATGCGCTAAACATGTACAACCTTTGCTATAAAAGTGGAGCTGAATACATTGCGATATTAGAAGGTGATGATTATTGGACAGATCCCTTAAAACTGCAAAAGCAGGTAGATTTTCTAGAAAGTAACACTGACTATGGCTTATGTTTTACAAGGTTTAATGTGAAAAATGAAAAAGAAAGTCTTTTGGGTGAAGACAAAAATGGACATTATTTTAATGACCATTCAAAATTATTTTTTGACTTTGAAAAATTTGTGAAGGGATGGCATTTAGGTTTAGCTACTTTAGTTTTTAGAGCAATTTCTTTTGATGTTAATGTAATTAATAAATATAAATATTTTAAAGATATTCATCTTATTACAGAGTTACTAATTAAAGGGAAAGGTGTTTGTCTTAATTTGTTTACTACCGTATATAGAATTCATGAAGGTGGCGTTTATTCTTCAAGCACATTATTAGAAAGAGCAAAAACAGGGAGTATATGCTACAAGGAACTCTATTTTAATAACAAAGAAATTCATGCTCTGAAAATAAAATATCGCTATTTTCATCGTTGTTATATCAAAGAATTAATTCATAATAAGTACTATTGGACTGCATTATCACAAACACTAATATTTGGACTTTATATGGAAGATATCAGTTTTATTAGATATGAAACGAAAAGGATTATTAATAATATGATATTTATAAAAAAAAGCAAAGGATAATTAAAACTATGTTAATAAATTTGAATTCTATTTTAAAAATAAGAAGAGTAAATTTCAAGAGTATATAAGTGAATCATGGCTTCTAAAAAAATTGCAATTATCGTAAAATATTTTCCAACCATTTCGGAAACTTTTATTGTAAATCAAATAAACGGATTGATGGATACAGGTTATAGCGTTAGTTTATATGCTTATAATAAAGTTGATACCAAAATTATACATGAGAGTTTAAAACGACATAATTTGCTTCACACGGTAACGTATTTTGTAAAACCTCCCGTTTCAAAATTAGGCCGATTAATTGCTTTTTTCACATGGATATTCCAACACATTGCTGTCCTTAAATGGAAGTTGCTTTTAAAAACCTTGAATGTGTTTCGTTTTGGAAAGGATGCCTATACTTTAAAGTTGTTTTTTGAAGCCCAATGGTTTTTAGTGCCTTATGATTTTGAGTTGATTCATGCTCACTTTGGAATGAATGGGAATCGTATAGCCTATTTAAAAACGTGTGGAATCTTGCCTAAAGATGTGAAGCATATCACAACGTTTCACGGGTATGATTTAGAACCAAATAAACTGGATGGCTATAAAGTGGAATATAATCATTTATTTAAGGAGGCAGATGTTTTTACTGTTAATACGCCCTATTTGGACGGTTTGTTGCAGCAGGTTAATAGTTATCATAAACCTTGTTATATATTGCCCGTAGGATTGGACACAACTTTTTTTAAAAAAAAATCCATTAAAGAAGACACTTCACATTTTGATTTGGTGTTTTGTGGTAAAATGATTCCTTTAAAAGGGCCTGATCTGGCTATAGAAATTGTAAATCAACTTCATAAATTGGGTTATACACAGGTTAGGTTATATATGATAGGGGAAGGGGAGTTACGAAGGCAGTTAAAAAATCAAGTACATTTATCTCATTTACAAGATTGTGTCTTTTTTTATGGTGCCCTTTCACAAAGCGAAATTAAACATCGTTTTGAACAAGCAGATGCATTTATATTACCTGGACGATATGATCCCGAAACTGGGAGAGCAGAAACACAAGGATTGGTAATACAAGAGGCGCAAGCGATGGGCTTGCCCGTAATAGTTTCTGATGTTGGAGGTATGAAATATGGGTTAATACCTAATGAAACTGGTTTTGTAGTTAAAGAAAATAATATTCAAGGATTTGTAGATGCTATTGAAACCCTTATTCTAAATGAAAAATTAAAGATTGAGATGGGGCAAAAAGGGAGGGATTTTGTTAGAAAGAATTTTGATTCAACCATAGTACTTGAAAAACTTATTGTTTTATACAAAAAAGTATTTGGTTAGAATAATTTGGTTTAATGATGCTTGTCTTTATTTAAATGTACTTTTTAAAGATCCTACAATAGATTTTACAATTGGATTGGAATAGGCTTTATTATACATTGAAAGTTTAAGCAGATCTAAATCAAAATTTTTCTCGTTTTCAATTTGTTCATTAATTCTACTTTCTATTTTTTGATATAATACATTATCAGCTTTATTAAGGTCATTTATTGCATGAATTGTCTTTATATCAATTTCTTTTAAAAGAGGTCTATTATTGGTTATATTAAGTTCTTTATAATAAGGAGAAGACCAATTATATTTCCTTTTAAGTAATATCAATGATTCATTAAACTTTTTAGTTAGACTAACAAGCGAAAAATGATTTTCAATATTTTCCAATGCCTTTTCAAGCATAATTTCCTCTTTATCATTTATTCCACATATCCATTTTACTTGACAATTATTTAAATCACTACTCTCTATTTTTGAAACAAAATCATAAAGTGTCATTTTGTCCTTAGTTACTTGTTTGTATAACCCATCTCCATCAATAAAATTAGATTACCAGAAAAAAGCACAAAAAATAATATTAAAAAAGATAATTTATAAGAGTATTCATTTTTCCAAAAAACCTCTTTTAAAAAAATCATAAATAACAATATTAATAAAGGAGTCAATAGTATAAAATATCTAGGGTTAATATAAGTTAACTTGTACATTGTACTTGAAAAAATTTGTGAACCGACCTGAACCAAAGGTACAAGAAATATAAAAAATAGAAAAAGAGGTATTTTTTTTCTTTTAATCAATATAACTAAAATTAGAAATATAAATAAGTATATAAACCATTCTGGACTAAAATTATGATATAAAACACTCTTGACACCATTAAGATTTCCCCGAATACCTACTGTTGCTGCTCTTCTATATCCTGAAAAATGACCTGATAATGAGAAGTTCCATAAAATTACTAAAATAGTTGGAATGGAGGATAAAAAAAACTACAGACTTCTGAGAATGATGATTTCACGACTATAAAAAAGGTAAATAAGTCCTAAATAAAGACTTATATACCCTCCAATATATCTTTGTATAGGCAAAATAGCTATTGAAATTAGAAAAATAATTTTGAATTTATCATTAAATTTATAATACTTATAAAGTGACATTACTGCAATCACTAAAATTACACTATAACCTAATTCTGTCCATACAAACCTGAAAAGGCTTGCTGTTGTCAAATTACTGAAAATTGCTAAAAAGCCAATTATCGCAAAAAAAGTGTTCTTTGAAATAGAATAAAACCCAATTAATATTAAAAAATAGGAAATCCACCAATAAACTAGAATGCTCATTACAGTATTTAGCCCAATTAAAATTAGAACGCCAAGTGAAAAACTATAAAGTGGTGCATATACAGGCATTCTATCAAAATTTAGACTTTCACCCATCCTATTTGCGAAAATTATATACCATTCGGAATCATAACTATAATTTATACCCATGTAAAACTGAGCTAAGCCAGCAATAAAAGCTGCAATTGCCAATTGTAAATATTGATTATTTAAAATCGCTAAAT
>DAIQBF010000131.1:0-8625 GCA_036781305.1 Lutibacter sp. | reverse complement strand
AAAATGAGATTAAAGTATTTAGAATGAATTATTAATTAACCAAACAATTATTATTATGAATCAAAAAATTTTAACTTTCCTGTTTATAATTTTTATTTCAGGAGGGATTTTCGCCCAAGGCGGAATTAAAGGAACGGTTGTGGATGAATCAGGAGTGGCTATTTCACAAGCCGAAGTTTTTATTAAAAGTATAAATCAGGGAACAATCACCAACAATAAAGGTGAATTTGAACTTAGTAATGTTAAAAATGGAACTTACAATGTTTCCTTTATTTTTATAGGATACGTAACAGTTGAAAAAAATGTCACCATCAACAATAATGTAGTAAACTTAGGGGTAATTACCTTAAACAGCAGTTATCAAATATTTGAGGAAGTTGTTGTTTCTGGGTCTCGAAAATTAGAAAAAATAACCCAAGCGCCTGTGACCATCAACGTAATTAGCGCCAGGCAATTGGATAATTTTGTGGGTGATCCAAGTGAATTAATTGCCCAGCAAAAAGGAATAGATTTTATTAAAACTGGCGCTTTTGTGAGCGGATTTAATATCCGTGGATTTAACTCGGCATTTAACCCAAAAATGTTGCAATTGGATGACAACCGCTTTTCAACGCTTATTGCAACAGGTTTGCCGTTTGGTCCGCTAAGTTCCATCATAAAAGAAGATATTGAAAGAGTGGAGATTGTTTTAGGGCCATCATCCGCCTTATATGGGCCAAATGCGCACAACGGATTGGTGAATACCATTACAAAAACACCTTGGAAATATGAAGGTACGGAAATCGTTTTAGGTGCCGGTTCTTATGATGCTTTGAGTGCTCGTTTTAGGCATGCCAAAATATTGAATGAGAAATGGGCCTATAAAGTTACAGGAGGTTATGCAGAAGGAACTGACGTAAATTGGACCGATTCGGTATATGTATATACACCAGCAATAGCGAAACCAGAACTGGAACTCGACCGTAAATCTAAATTTTTAAAGGCAGAAGCATCGGTTTACTATAAACCAACAACAGACAGTGAAGTAAAGGCCATTTATGGAACAAGTAAAAGCAGTTATTTGGCGGTAACAAATGTTGGAAGAAACCAGATTAAAGATTGGGGAATTCAATTTTTGCAAGGGACATATACTTCAAAGCGCCTATTTGCACAACTTTACAAAACTTGGAGCAATACGGATGATACTTATGCCATTACTACACGTACCGAAAATTATTGGAATTTAATTGCTGCTGGCAAAACCAATGAGGAAGCTTTAGTGGGTTCGTATGGCGGGAACAATCCACCGATTTTTGTGGATAAATCTGATCGGTTAAATGCTGAAATTCAGTATAACAACAGTATTGGCGCTTTAGACTTTATTGTTGGAGCGCAGTATCAAAAAGATAAGGCAGACAGTAGAGACACTTATTTGTTAGATGCCACCGGTCCAATAGAAATTGAACAAAAAGGATTATATGGGCAATTGGAATATAAAATTGGGGAATCAGGCGTGAAATTAATTGCGGCAGCTCGTGGGGATGATCACGATTTATATGGATTCAATTTTATTCCAAAAGCGGGGATTACTTATACAGTAGATAAAGGAACCTGGAGATTTACTTACGGAAAAGGAATTGCCTCGCCTACCATTTTAAACTTAAGCGGTGATTTGTTCGGTGGAATTATTTTAGGTAATGGAGAAGGATTTACTTTATCAGACGGTTCAAAAATTAAGCCAGTTGAAGTGGAAACCATTCAAACTTTAGAATTTGGTTATAAAGGTTTTTTATCGGAAGGAAAATTGTTTTTGGATGCGAACGCCTACTATAATATGTCTGAAAATTTCCTAAGCCCACTTATCAATATTGTACCAACAGGACTGACTGGCGGACCCGTGGTAACACACCGTGGAGATCAACCTATTGAAGAATTAACGGTTGGTTTGTATCCAGGAGTTTATGATGCTGGTGGCTATATTTTAACCTATTTGAACTTTGGAAAAGTTGATACCTATGGATTTGATCTTGGGTTGACCTATTACTTTAACGAATATTACAATATGACGCTTAACTATTCCTATTTTGATTATACGTTGGATAAAAACGATATGGCCAATGATGGGGATAAAAATGGCGTTGTTAACGTGTTGGATTTACCGATTAATACCCCAAAGAATAAAATAAGCTCTTCTTTTAATTTTGCCCGCGATAAATTTTATGGCTCGTTATTATCTCGCTATATTCAAAAGTACGATTTCTTTTCAGGCAGAAATGTGGCCGCCAAAACCAATACAGATTTAGTAATTGGCGGTGATCCTGTTATTGAAGGCAAGCGTGTTGGGAAAAAATTTAATTATGGACAATTGGGAGGTTTCTTCTTAAGCGTAAATTTAGGATATAAAATTAGCGACCATTTTTCTTTAGGTGCTTATGTAAACAATATTTTGGACACAAATAATTATGAATTTGTGGCTTCTCCGCCAAGTGAAAGAACTTTCGGTGCTGAGTTGAAAATAAAATTCTAGGATTCATTCATGTTTTTTTAAATAAGAACATCGGTTGTTTTTGCCGATGTTCTTTTCTAAAAGCTTCACAATAACTTTATGACGCATCGCTTTGTAAATGCCAATGGCATTGTGCTCCATTATTTGGAAAAAAACAGCAAACTTAAGCCAACGGTAATTTTGTTGCACGGCTTAAGCGCAAATGCAAATTCGTTCGAAAGTTATATGAAACTTTTGAATAATTACAGGGTGATTTCAGTCGATTTACGCGGAAGAGGTTTGAGCGAAAAACCGAACAATGGTTATTCTATGCAAGCGCATTCAAAAGATATTATTGAATTAATGGATGCTTTAGAAATTGATAAAGCAATATTGGCAGGCCACTCTTTTGGCGGATTACTGAGTGTTTATTTGGCAGTGCATTTTCCTGGACGCATATCAAAAATAATTTTGATTGATGTGGCGGCAAAAATGCATCCGGAAGTCAGGGAACTGGTAACCCCATCCGTTATGGGGCGGCTAAAAAAAACTTGGGGCACTTATGATGAATACATTTCAAATATGAAAAAAGCGCCTTTTTTACAGGGGCAATGGTTGCCGGAAATGGAATCCTTTTATAAAGCTGATTGCAAAGAAACTGAAAATGGCATTGAGCCAAGATCAAATTTCGAGCATATTCAACAAGCAGTTGAGGCTGTTTTAAATCCTGATATTCATTGGGAAGAACTAATCACTCAAATTAAACAGCCTTCAATTGTTATAAATGGAACAGAACCTTTTGTGAATAATCAGGTGCTGGTATCAAAAAAACATGCGATGGAAACAGTTAATATGATGGAAAACTGCAAGTATGTTGCGGTGTCAGGAAACCACGTAACTATGTTATTTGGTGAAGGGGCAAAACAAACTATTTTAGCAATTACAAAATTTATAAACTAAAAAACAATGACTTTAGCTTGGATACTTTTTACAATATATTTACTGGGAACTTCCTATTTAGGTTGGATTGGCTATAAAAAAACCGATGGGTTTAGCAGTTTCGCCATAGGAAAAGGAGATATGTCTCCAATTGTTGTGGGAATTACCCTAGCGGCAAGCACTGCTTCAGCAGCAACTTTTATTATAAATCCGGGGTTTATTTATGTTGATGGATTATCGGCCTGGATAAATATGTTCTTAGGAACTTATTCTGGATTTATGATTATGCTTATTATTTTATCATTTAAGTTTAGGTCTATAGGGGAGAAAATGAAAGCATTAACTATTCCAGATTGGATTGGCAAACGCTATCAATCCAAAGGTTTTTCGTTGTATTTCGCCTTTATTAATTTATTGTCTTTTGCATTTGTGGTATTGTTGGTTGGCGGAATTTCTATAGTAATGCAAAAACTGCTTGGCGTAAATAACATAACGGCACTATTAATTACCTTAATATTTGTTACCGGCTATGTTTTTTTGGGCGGAACTTACGCCCACGTGTATACCAATATGTTTCAGGGTATTTTAATGATTATCGCCTCTGTTGCAATATTATGGACAGGGATTGAGCTGATAATGGAAACCCATAATCCCGGATTTTGGGAGCAAATTTCACAGGAAGATGTAAACTTGCTAAAACTTATAAACCCTGAAGGAAAATTGTTTAACGATTTTTTCTCAACCTATATTGCAGGTTTTTTTATCGGCGCCGCCTTGGTGTGCCAGCCACATATTTTGACAAAAGCATTGTATGTAAAAACAAATAAAGATGTACGAAATTATATTATTGTAGTTGGTATTGTGCTTTTAATATTTTTATTGTTGGTTTCTGCTGGTTTCTTTGCGCATGTTGCTGTTGACCCAGCGCAGTTAATAGATGCTTCAACAGGAGCGTTTAGGCAAGATTTGGTAATGACGGTTTATTTAATGAATGTTTTTCCCGATTGGAGCTTTACCTTGGTAAGCATCGTAATGTTGGCTGCCGCAATGTCAACTTTGGATGGTTTGCTGGTGAGTATTTCCACAATTACGGCCAATGATTTAGTTATAAATTTAATTGATAAATTCAGCAAAAAGAAAATGCCTGAAGAACAAAAAATGAAATTGGCACTTAGGGCAAGCCATGTGGTACTTGTGGTAATTGCAGTTTTAGTTTTTGCCGTTAACATAAATCCGCCTAAATTATTGGGCATTTATGGTCAGGTTGGAGTTTACGGATTGGTTTTGGCAACTTTAGCACCACTATTGGTTGGCGTTTTGCTAAAAAATTCTCCCATAAAACTGGTTTGGACGACCTCAATTTTTGCTGTAACTACCCACTTTATTTTATATTTTTTCGGAAATGAATTATTTCCGGACTTTGGGTTTACTTATGCAAATCCTTCTGTAACAGCCACACTGTCAATTATTATCGTTATTTTTCCTACTTTAGTTATTGCCTGGTTAATCAACAAAAAAATATTGAAAAATGAATAAAAATGTTCACATCATTGGTGCTTATAACACAAAATTTGGCAACCTTAAAGAAGAAACCATTTACAGCTTGTATGAAGAAGCTGCCAAAGGCGCTATTAAAGATGCAGGTATTGATATAACGGAAATAGACGCTGTATTTGTTGGTAATTATAGCGGCGGAAGCTTTAACAATCAGGAACATATTGCGCCTTACGGGGTAAATATTTTCCCAGAACTTCGATTTAAGCCAATGTATAGGGCCGAAAATGCTTGTGCTTCGGGCACTTCTACTATTCATTTGGCTGAAATGGCCATCAAATCGGGTAAAGCAAAAAAAGTTTTGGTGGTGGGTGTAGAAAAGATGAATTCTTTGGATACTAAAAATACTTCACTTGCGCTTGCAAAAGCGTCGTACTGGGAAAAAGAAGGTGCTTTGGGTTATACATTTCCTGGTTTATTTGCCGAATATGGAAAAGGATGGATGGGCCATTATGGCCATTCCTTGGAACAATTACAAGAATATTTAGCGGAAATAGCGTCAAAAGCTTATCATTTTGGAAGCCAGAATCCTTTAGCTCATCTACAAAAAGCACGCAGTAAAGAAGAACTTTTAAATTTACCGGAAGAAAAGAACCCAATGATTGCATATCCGTTGCGTTTGCATGATTGTTCGTTGATTTCAGACGGCGCAGCAGCCGTAATTTTATCGGCCGAAAAAACAAATAATTCAGTGGAAATAGTTGCGACAAGTGCCGCAAGCGATTATTTAAATATAGTCGAAAGCAAAAGAAACAGTTATTTTCTTGATGGCGCTGCTGAAGCAACAAAAAGAGCATTTCAACAGGCTAAAATGACTATTGATGACATTCAAATTGCGGAGGTTCATGATTGTTTTACCATTACGGAATTGTTAATTTATAGCGCCATCGGCTTGACAAAAAAAGGAAACGAATTTGAAGCCTTGTTAAATAAAGATGTTTATTTAGGCGGAAGATGTGTTGTAAACCCATCGGGCGGATTAAAATCAAAAGGGCATCCAGTTGGCGCAACAGGCGTTTCTATGCACGCTTTGTTGCATAAACAACTTACAAACAATGCCATTGGCGTGCAGGTAAATAATGCCAATGCAGCTTTGGTATTAAATATTGGGGGCTCAGGAGCAACCAATATGGTTTCAATTTTAAAACGCAGTTAATAAAACTACAAAACACAAATATGCGAAATGCGAAAATAATAGGTTCGGGAATGTATGTGCCGAAAAAGGTGATTCCAAACAGTTATTTCAATAAAATTTTACAGGAAGACGTTGACACTTGGTTGCGCGAGAATGTACAAATTTATGAAAGACGTTGGTGTGCTGATGATGAGTCAACGGCCGATTTATGTGTAAATGCAGCCAAAGAAATATTAAAAAATGCCAATGTAAAAGTTGAAGATTTAGATTTGATAATTATATCGACCGATACGCCGGAATATATTTCACCTTCTACAGCTTCTGTGGTGCAAGACCGATTGGGAGCGGGAAATGCCGGAACTTTCGATTTAAATTCGGCTTGTTCGGGCTTTGTGACAGCATTGGATGTGGCTGCAAAATACATTCAGGCTGATGAAAATTATAAATATATTTTGGTGTTAGGAGCTTATGCCATGTCGAAACACCTGAACAAAACAGATAAAAAAACGGTTACCTTGTTTGCTGATGGCGCTTCTGGGGTCATTTTAAAATCAGATAAAAATGGTGCGGGAATGTTGGCATCACAATTAAAAACGAAAGGAGAATACAGCAGTTGGATGGGGATTTACGGCGGTGGAACACACAGTCCAACAACGGAAGCAAGCCTTAAAAATGGCGATCATCGATTAAAATTCGTTAAAAAATTTCCGAAGGAACTGAATTCTGTCATTTGGAGCAATATGATTATCGATTTGTGTAAGCGCATAGAATTAACCCCACACGATATAGACCATTATTTTATTACCCAAATAAATATAAACAGCATTAAAGAAACTTTGGATATTTTAGGCGTTGGAATGGATAAAACAACCACCATTATGCACAATTATGGCTATACGGGATCGGCTTGTATTCCTATGGCTTACCACGAAGCCATTCAAAAAAATAAGATTAAAGAAGGAGATACGGTATTATTTATAGGTTCTGGGGGCGGATTGGCTTTTGCAGGCGCAATTTTTAAATTATAAATTAACAATGGAAGTTTGGCAACAGGATTGGATGGCAAAGTGGGCGGTTTATTCGCCCCATAAAATTGCTTTAAAGGAATATGAAACCGGAAGTGCACTAAGCTATTTACAGTTGAATTCATTGGGCAATAAATTGTCATTTTACCTAACCGAACAGTTGAATATGGCAAAAGGTGACCGGATTGCATTTGTTGCCGAAAATTGTTTGGAATATTTGTTGTTTTTTGTGGCTGCACAAAAAACAGGCATTATTCTGGTACCTTTAAATTATCGATTAACCACAAGCGAATTAAATCATTTAATTGAAATTTCAGATCCGAAATTTCTGATTCACGACAATGTTTACAAGGACAAGGTTTCCCAAACGGCGTTTTCGAAAAACAAATTGGGCAAAGTTTTTGAAATTACCGATTTCTCTGAAATTCTAAATAATCTTGAGGGCAAAAAATACAAGACCGATTTTCCCATAAATATTGTTGATGAAAACCATCCAATTTTTATTTTATTTACCTCAGGAACAACTGGAATTCCAAAAGGAGCCATATATACCCATAAAATGTTGTTTTGGAACAGCATAAACACAGCAATTAGTTTGGTTATCAATACCGATACAAAAACCATTAATTGCATGCCGCCTTTTCACACCGGAGGATGGAATGTATTGGTAACTCCTGTGCTGCACCATGGCGGAAGCTTGGTTATTATCAAATCATTTTGCGCCAAAACCATTTTAAATTTAATAGAAGAAGAGCAGTTTACTTTGTTTATGGGGGTTCCAACGATGTTAAAAATGATGTCGGAAGAACCTTCATTTAAAACAACCGATTTTTCAAGTTTGATGTATTTTATTGTTGGGGGCGAAGCGATGCCAATTCCGTTAATCGAAGCTTGGAAAAAACAAGGGGTTTTAATTCGCCAAGGCTACGGTTTAACCGAAGTTGGCCCTAATTTAACTTCCCTGCACCAAGATGATGCCATCAGAAAAAAGGGATCTATCGGCCGACCAAATTTTTACGTGCAAACAAAAATTGTTGACGAAAATGGCATTGAAGTGGGGAAAAATCAAAAAGGGGAATTGTTGTTAAAAGGGCCGATGGTTTCACCGGGATATTGGAAAAATAAGCAAGCAACCGAAGAATCTTTAAAAGACGGATGGTTTTATACCGGTGATGTGGTTATAAGTGATGAGGAAGATTATTTGTTTGTGGTAGATCGCATAAAAAACATGTATATCTCGGGTGCCGAAAATGTTTATCCGGCCGAAATTGAACGTGTACTTCTGGAACATTCTGCTGTTTTGGAGGTTGCCGTCATTAGCGTGCCGCATGAAAAATGGGGTGAAGTAGGAAAAGCATTTATTGTGACTGCTGAAAAATCGCTTACCGAAAAAGAAATATTGGATTATTGCCAAATGAAATTGGCAAAATATAAAATCCCAAAATATATCGAATTTCTTAAGGAGATTCCGAAAAACGATACAGGAAAAATAGATAGAAAATTATTAA
>DAIQBF010000130.1:0-8642 GCA_036781305.1 Lutibacter sp. | reverse complement strand
GCAGGAATTGTTGGCAGGATTTACTAAAAACCCATGCCTCCAGTTTTACACACCCTGACCCTCCCGCCGGAAAAGCGGGACAGGCTTCTCTAGAGGGGAGTTGATTGAAGTTAAATTTAAATTTCGGCCCTACTCAAACTTAATGGATTTTGCCGGACTTATTTTTGCGATGATGATGGAAGGGACGATGAGCATAGACAAGCATAATAACAAGGTGCCAATGTTCAACAAAGCAATATAGCCAAAATCAATATAAACCGGGACGGTATTTACGTAATAGGTTGAAGGATCCAACGTTAAAAAACCCGTGTATTTTTGTGCAAACAATAAAGTGAGCCCAATAAGGTTTCCCCAGAACAAGCCTTTTAAAATAAGATAGGCCGCATTGTACAAAAAGATTTTTCTGACGCTTAAATTTGAGCTTCCCAAGGCTTTTAAAATGCCCACCATTTGGGTTCTTTCCAATATAAGCACCAGCAAAGCCGTAATCATATTGATGCCGGCGACCAAAATCATAATGGCGATAATCAGCACCATATTATTGTCGAACAAACTGATCCACTCAAAAATAGAAGGGTATTTTTCGATGACGCTTTTACTGTTTAAGGTAGATGCGGTTTGCAGATACACCTGATCACTTTTTTTTTTTTTTTTATCGAAATTGTTTAGCAAAACCTCAAATCCGCCCACTTCATCAGCTGACCATCGGTTCATTTTTTGAATGTGGCGAATATCTGCAATCACAAAATTTTCGTCGAACTCCTGAAAACCGGAATTGTAGATTCCAACTACTTTTACAACGCGAATCCATGGTGCTTTTGACGGATCTTCCTTTACAAAAAGGATGTTAAATTCGTCGCCCAGATGAATATCGAGCCGGTTTGATATTTCTTCAGAAATCAGCACATCATTAGAAATTTCCTTTGAAAAATCGGGCAGCTTCCCTTTTATGAGGTATTCTTTAAAAAAAGTCCAGTCATAATCTTTCCCCACACCTTTAAAAATAATGCCCTCGAAATCGGTTTTAGTTCTGATGATTCCCGCCTTGGTAGCAAAAACCTGCACATTTTTGATGCCATCGATATTGGTGAATTTCGGATAAAAATCCTGTGTTTTGGAAACTGGATTTAAGGTGATTTCCGAATTGTTGTCATCGAAATTGGAAATTTGTATGTGTCCGTTAAACCCTGATAATTTTTCTCGAATTTTTTTCTGAAGTCCAATGCCTGTTGCCATGGAGACCACCATAATCACCATGCCCATCGCTATGGCGATAATCGCTATTTTTATTATTGGTGATGAAATGCTACTTTTGTACTGCTTGGCGGCAATAATGCGTTTTGCAATAAATAACTCGTAATTCAAATTGATCTATGATTTCTAAACGGCTCAAAAATACATATTTCTTCCCTATTTTTCTGATGTTTTTTTGTTTGGTTTCCTGTTCCGCACAAAATCGTGTTTCAACTCACAACCATCATCCTTATGGCAATACCACAACCCAAGACCAAGAAATTGTGGTTGCCGCGAACAACATAACCACATATTTGCCTTTATTGAAGGCTAAAAATATCGCAATTGTAGCCAATCAAACCAGTGTTATCTTCAAAAAAAACGACTATACGCATTTGGTGGATTCTCTGCTTTCCCTTGACATAAACATCACAAAAGTACTTTCTCCCGAACACGGATTTCGGGGAGATGCAGATGCCGGAGAAAAGGTGGTGGATGGGTTTGACGCAAAAACCGGCTTGCCGATTGTTTCACTTTATGGCAAAAACAAAAAACCAACCAGCGAACAACTTAAAGGAATTGACCTTGTTGTTTTCGATATTCAGGATGTTGGCGTGCGATTTTACACCTATATATCTACCTTGCATTATGTGATGGAAGCCTGTGCTGAAAATGGCATTCCGCTGATTGTACTGGATCGGCCAAATCCGAACGGACATTATATTGACGGGCCAACTTTAGAAATTGCACATAAAAGTTTTTTGGGGATGCATCCGGTTCCGTTGGTATATGGAATGACCATTGGCGAATATGCGCAAATGATTAACGGTGAAAATTGGCTGAAAAATAAGGTTACCTGTGAATTAACCGTTATTCCCTTACAAAACTATACGCACCAAAGCGAATACCACCTTCCTATTAAGCCTTCCCCTAACCTGCCGAACGACAAGGCAATTAATTTATATCCGAGTCTGGGCTTTTTTGAAGGCACCATTATCAATGCCGGAAGGGGAACTGAAAATCAGTTTCAGCAATACGGTGCCCCATTTTTCCCGAAAAGCGACTTTTCTTATACGCCACAACCCAATGCCGGTGCCAAATCTCCAAAACACTTGGGCAAACTGTGTTATGGCGTCAATTTAAAAAATACAGAAAGATTAAGTGCCGTTACTGTGGAATGGTTGCTTGATGCCTATCTTAAAACTCCAAAAACGGAATCCTTTTTTGGCGCAACTTTTACAGCCCATGCCGGAAATACAGCGCTTGAAAACCAATTGAAAAATGGAGTTTCCGCCAAAGATATCCATAATTCCTGGCAGCCAGAAATTGAGACATTTAAAAAAATTAGAAAGAAGTATTTATTATACAAGTAATCCTTTACGCCGATTTTTCATATTCCTTTTAAATAAAAATCAAAAATTTAATTCAGTTTTACGACAATTCACTAATTGTTTTTAGATTGATTTTTCGAATATTTTTGAAAACTAGGACACTTTACGCCTTTTTGAACTCAAAATAAACCCTTAAAAAGTTAATATTTCATATTTTTACTGCATTTTATGCTGTTTTTTATAAACAAATGGTAATTTTTTTACAACGAATGGTGTTTTTTTATATAATTAAAATCCTTTAAAATCAAGTGTTTAGTCATTTATTATACACAAACGGTACGTTTTTTATAACAAATGGTAAATTTTTTATAATTTTTACTTGTGTATTGAATTTTTATTTATACATTTACAACATCAAAAACGAACAACCCAATGTAAAAAACCAAAACCCCAAAAACAAAAAATACATTAAGCCCAAACCCAAAAAAACAAGTCAACCCACAATACGCTTAAAATTACCCTAACCCCTAACCCCAAAAAAAATGAAAACGCATGCCCCAAAATTATTCGTATTATTCCTTTTAACTACCATTTTATTTTCTTGCGCTAAAGAAGAAGACGGAGTTTACTTCAATGAAAACACCGAAGTTGTCAACGCCAAGGTTAGTTATACAGCTTTGGAATCAGAAATTATTAGTTTGGTAAACGCCCACAGAACAGGCTTGGGATTGAAAGCTCTAAGCACTTTAAACCTAATTTCAGGCGTGGCAGACGGCCATACCGAATATATGATTGAAACCGGCGTAATAAGCCATGATAACTTTGCGCAAAGAGCACAGACCTTGATGGAACAAGCAGGTGCCAAATCAGTCGGCGAAAATGTTGGCTACGGCTATAGTACCGCTGAAGGTGTGGTAAATGCCTGGATAGCAAGTGACAGTCATAGAAAAATCATGGAAAATCCTGATTATACCCACTTCGGTATTTCAACGGATTCAAATACTGAAAACAAAAATTACTTTACCAATATCTTCATAAAAAAGTAAACTTAAAATATAATCAGTACCCACACAAAACGGAAGTCAATTTTTATAATCCCTAAATTAAAAAAAATGAAAGCAACCCCTTTAAAACAAGCAGACAGATCCCCTCATTTAACAGTAGTTAACAACAGTATAGCCAAAAAAAACACTTTAAATGATCAAGTAAACAGAATTTACATCAACACTTTAATGCCAAGTTTTAATTTCATCAACAAGGCGGGAGAAGTTGAGCGTCCAAAAAACTATGTTTTATTATAGGCGTAAAGCGATTTAAAAAGCGCAGTTGTCCCCACAACGGTTTTATAATCAAGAGTTACTCAAATAAGTTCATTTATCAAACCCCTAAAAAAGTTGTCCCCACAACGGTTTTATCTTTAAAAAACATAAGATAGTTGTCCCCACAACGGTTTTATAATCAAGAGTTACTCAAATTAAAAGTTCATTTATCAAACACATAAAAAAGTTGTCCCCACAACGGTTTTATCATTAAAAAACATAAAATAATTGTCCCCACAACGGTTTTATAATCAAGAGGTTATTAAATAATAAATTCCCTTTTATTAAGCACATAAAAATTGTTGTTGATCATTAATTTCACCTAAAAGAGATCATTAGGATCTGCCACCCATCAAAGCAGTGTCTTTTAAAATATACTGTCTTAAAAAAACTGGGAAGCCACAAAAAGTATCTATTGTAAGGGGTTGCAAGTGATGTCGTTGGCTTCCCTTTCTTCATTTAATAAAACCCCTAACCCCAATTTATAACCAAGACGGAAGTTAGCCATTAAAACCCGGCCACAGGTTTAACTCAAAATGGTCAAATTTCAAAACAATGGTCAAACAACAACTAAAGCGGCAATTTCTTTTTCAGAGCTTCAACAATATTATAAACGGCCGGGCAAATTTCCGTATTTTTCAAAGTTAGGGAGGTAAGTTGAATAAATTTTCGTCGGTTGGTATGTGGATATTCATTACAGGCCTTTGGCCGCACATCGTAAATGGTACACATGTTGTCGTTTAAATCCAAAAAGGAGCATGGCGCTGTTTTCAATACATAAAAATCATCTATATCACGCTCCAAATAGGTCGAAATAAAAAGATACTCCTTCATTTTTACATACTTGGCAATGCGCTGAATATCCTTCTCCGTAAAAATTGGGCTTGTGGTTTTGCAGCAATTCCCACAAGTTAAACAATCTGTTCTTTTAAACTCACTTTCATGCAATTCCTGCACCACAAAATCCAAATTTTTAGGCGTGCGCTTTTTCAATTTTTCAAAATATTTTTTGGTTTCCAGATATTTTTCTTTCGCTAAACCGGGTAATTCTTTTAAAAACGCTTCCATTTATTTAATTTATTGGCAAAAATACAATTTAAACTTTTAAAAATTATCGTACTTTTGCTCCTTAACCGATTTCAGCAAAAAAAAATGCAAAACAGTTTAGAGAAAGCCATTAAAAAAGGGTTCAAAGAAATTTACGGTGTCGTTGTGGATTCAGTGGAATTTCAGGCGACCAATAAAGATTTTGAAGGAGACATCACCGTGGTTATTTTCGCATTTTTACGCAACATAAAAGGAAACCCTGTGGAAATTGGCAACAAACTGGGCACCTATTTAAAAGAAAACGTGCCGGAAGTCAACGATTTCAATGTGGTGAAAGGTTTTTTGAATTTAGTGATTTCGGATGCTTTCTTTTTGAATGCCTTCAATGAAATTTATACTTACCCAAACTACGGTTTTGTTGAACCAAATCCGACCGAAAAAGCCGTCATGGTTGAATATTCTTCGCCAAATACCAACAAACCTTTGCATTTGGGACATATCAGAAATAATTTATTGGGCTATTCGGTGGCAGAAATTATAAAGGCTTCCGGGAAAAAGGTATATAAAACACAAATTATCAACGACAGAGGTATTCATATTTGCAAAAGTATGCTGGCCTGGCAACGTTTTGGAAATGGCGAAACTCCTGAAAGCACTGGTTTAAAAGGCGACAAACTGGTAGGCAACTACTATGTGGCCTTTGACAAAGCCTATAAAGAAGAAATTGCCCAATTAATTTCAAAAGGAAACACGGAAGAAGAAGCTAAAAAACAAGCCCCCATTTTGTTGGAAGCCCAGCAAATGCTGCTTAAATGGGAAGCTGGAGATGCAGAAGTTGTTTCACTTTGGAAAATGATGAACAACTGGGTTTATGAAGGTTTCAACAAAACATACAAAGAACTGGGCGTAGATTTCGATAAAAATTATTATGAAAGCACCACCTATTTACTTGGAAAAGACGTGGTTGCAAACGGACTCAAAAATGGCGTCTTTTATAAAAAGGAAGACGGCTCAGTATGGATTGATTTAACCGACGATGGGCTGGATGAAAAAATTGTTTTGCGTGCGGATGGCACTGCCGTATATATGACACAGGATATAGGAACCGCCATCGAACGATTTAAAGATTTTGATTTAAGCGAATTGGTTTATACCGTTGGAAATGAGCAGGATTACCATTTTAAAGTGCTGTTTTTAATTCTTGAAAAACTGGGTTTTGAGTGGGCAAAAAACTTGTATCATTTGTCGTATGGCATGGTGGATTTGCCAAGCGGAAAAATGAAATCGCGTGAAGGAACCGTGGTGGATGCCGATGATTTAATGGAAGAAATGGTGGATACCGCCAGAAACATTTCACAGGAGTTGGGAAAACTGGAAGGCTATTCCAAACCTGAAAAAGAAAAGCTTTATAAAATTATTGGCTTGGGCGCTTTAAAATATTATATTCTGAAAGTGGATCCCAAAAAACGAATTTTGTTCAATCCTGAAGAATCTGTCGATTTTAACGGAAATACAGGCCCGTTTATACAATACACCTATGCCAGAATACAATCCATCATCAGAAAAGCCGATTTTGACTTTTCGTCAGCAATATCAGCCATCAACTTGCATGAAAAGGAGCGCGAGTTGATCAAACAGATACAGCAGTTTCCCGAAGTCATACAAAATGCCGCCAAAAACCACAGTCCGGCCGTACTTGCAAATTACACCTATGATTTGGTGAAAGAATACAATTCTTTGTACCAAAGTTTACCCATTTTAGGCTGCGAGAACGAAAAGGAAAAAATACTGAGAACCCAACTTTCGGCAAAAGTGGGCGAAATTATCAAGGCAGCGTTTAAATTATTGGGCATTGAAGTTCCCGAGCGGATGTAAGCCCCTAGCCACGGCCCCCTAACCCCCGAAGGGGGACAGAGCGTAAAAAAAACAGCCAGTGGCTGTTTTTAGCGATAGGGCCAGCCGGCGCGAGGGCTTGAAAAATTAAATATTAAATATTAGATATTAAAAGTTCTGTTAAACAAATAAACGATTAAACAATAGAAACCTCGAATATTCCCCTCTTGAGAGGGGGTTAGGGGTGTGATTAACTTGCTACTCTGAGCTAAAAAATTATTAAAAATAAACGATTAAACAATATAAACATGAAATACGACATCATCATTTTAGGAAGTGGTCCGGGAGGCTACGTAACGGCCATTAGAGCATCACAACTTGGTTTTAAAGTGGCCATTGTTGAAAAAGAAAATTTAGGCGGCATTTGTTTAAACTGGGGATGTATTCCAACCAAAGCCTTGCTAAAAAGTGCCCAGGTTTATGACTATTTAAAACATGTGGATGAATACGGCTTAAAAGTCGAAGCCATCGACAAAGATTTTGGGGCCGTGATCAAACGCAGCAGAAATGTAGCGGATGGGATGAGCAAAGGCGTTCAGTTTTTGATGAAAAAAAATAAAATCGACGTTATTGATGGTTTTGGGAAACTGAAATCAGGCAAAAAATTGGACGTGACGGATGCAAAAGGAAAAGTGACGGAATATAGTGCAGACCATATTATAATCGCTACCGGCGCACGTTCCCGCGAACTGCCAAACTTACCGCAGGACGGAAAAAAAGTGATTGGGTATCGCGAAGCTTTGACTTTGCCTTCACAGCCTAAAAAAATGATTGTGGTGGGTTCGGGCGCTATTGGCGTTGAGTTTGCCCATTTTTATAACGCGATGGGGACGGAAGTGACTATTGTGGAATTTTTGCCAAACCTAGTGCCTTTGGAAGATATCGACATTTCCAAACAATTTGAACGCTCCTTTAAAAAATCGGGCATCAAAGTAATGACCAGTTCCTCTGTAGAATCGGTGGATACGTCAGGCTCTGGAGTTAAAGCGGTCGTAAAAACAAAAAAAGGAGAAGAAATACTGGAAGCAGACATCGTGCTTTCAGCAGTGGGCATCAAATCAAATATAGAAAATATCGGATTGGAAGATGTGGGTATCGTAACCGATCGAGATAAAATAATTGTCAATGATTTTTACCAAACCAATATTCCTGGTTATTATGCCATTGGCGATGTTGTTCCGGGTCCTGCCCTAGCCCATGTTGCTTCTGCAGAAGGCATTACCTGTGTGGAAAAAATTGCGGGATTGCCTACAGAAGCCATTGACTACGGGAACATTCCCGGCTGTACTTATGCAACGCCTGAAATTGCCAGCGTTGGATTGACAGAAGCGCAAGCTTTGGAAAAAGGTTATGAATTAAAAATTGGAAAATTTCCGTTTTCTGCTTCAGGAAAAGCAAAAGCTGCAGGAACACCAGACGGATTTGTAAAGGTGATTTTCGATGCAAAATATGGCGAATGGTTGGGTTGCCATATGATTGGCGCCGGCGTTACCGATATGATTGCCGAAGCCGTTTTGGGCAGAAAATTAGAAACTACAGGCCACGAAGTGCTAAAAACCATCCATCCGCATCCAACAATGAGCGAAGCGGTGATGGAAGCCGTTGCCGATGCTTATGGGGAAGTGATTCATTTGTAGGATTGGTTATAGATTGAAAATAGTTTTTCCCCAACCCTAAAAGGAGAACTATTTTCACAATCTTTTGAAATTAGAAGAAGGCAATTTTTATTTAAATAAAAACTGCCTTTTTTTATTTTTTTTCGATTGGCTAAAGCCTATTTACATTTTGCCTTCCTATAAATTTTATTATATTTGCTGTA
>DAIQBF010000129.1:6071-8757 GCA_036781305.1 Lutibacter sp. | reverse complement strand
TGTCGATATTTCCCATATATTGTTCCCCAACATATTTGAATAATAAAGAGAATCTCATTTTGTCGTTAGGTTGAAAAATAAAGGCATTTGTCGCAATTAAATTTGGGGAGAATGCGATATCCGTATTTCCTAAATCAACCAATTCTCCATTCCAAGTGCTTAAAAAATCAACATTTTTGTTGCTGCTGATGGCAATATTTGGCTGTAACGAAAACTTATCGGTCAATTTTATTTGTGCGTCAATTTCCAATCCAAGTCGGTAACTTTTTCCGCTGGTGGTTCTAATCGGATCTCCGGTGTCATCAATGGCTCCGGTTAAAACCAGTTGGTCTTTATAAAACATATAATAAACATTGCTGTTTACTTTTACGGTTTCATTTTTAAAACGCCATCCCAATTCAAAATCATTTAATTTTTCTGAAGTGTAAATATTATTTTTAAAATCGTTGCGATTGGGTTCTCTATTGGCTTTTGCATAGGATAAATAAAAACTGTTGTTGGTGTTTGCTTCAAAAGTCAATCCAGCCTTCGGATTAAAAAACGAATAGTTTTCATCAACATTTATTGGTGTTCTGTCTGAAGTCAATCCATTTGTGTCAAATTTCACAAATCGCCCTTGTAAATCGGTAAACAATGTCCAGGAATCACTCAGATTATAGGTTAGTTTCCCAAAAATATTGGCATCATTTTTTTTGGTTTTGGCATCGTAATAATGAGCTCTTATTTCAGAATTGCTTACAAATTCAGCCCAAATAATTTCTCCAAAATGATTTCCTGTATAATTGCTGTAGGAAGTTCCGAAAATAAATTCAATTCCTTCGTTTCTATAGGTAGCATTTGCATTCACCACATAAAAATCGTTGTCCAACCAGCGTCTTCTAATCAAATCGGTTTGATCAATTGTTTCGCCGCCTATCGTAATTGGCGTCAATAAATAATCGGCAAAATCTTCATCCGCTTTAAATTGTTCAAAATAACCGCTTCCTTTGGTGTAATTCAAACCAATATTTGTGGACCAGTTTTCCGATAATTTTTCATTCCAATGCAATTGATAATGATCTTGTTGGTAATTGTCAATTTCGTTTTCGTAGGAATACGGATTGTAAGTCCGTCCCAAAGTTTTCATTTCTTCTTTGGTAACGCCTTCCCAAGCCTGATATGTTTTTTCATGACCGCCAAAAGTCAGGGCTTTTATTAAGGTATTGTCATCAACATAAGATGCTTGTAAAAAATAGGATTTTAAATCGGACCAGGCGCGGTCAATATAGCCATCTGAATCAATTTTCGAAAATCTTCCTGCAAATTCAATATGGTCATTTATTTTTCCGGTGCTGAATTTTACGGTATGTTTTTTGGTGTTATAGGAGCCAAATGAACTGCTGATTTCTCCATACGCATTTTCAGAAACAGCATCGGTTAACAAGTTTAAACTCGCACCAAAAGCACCGGAGCCATTGGTGGAAGTTCCCACGCCGCGCTGCAATTGCATACTTTCTGTAGATGAGGTGAAATCGGGCATATTTACCCAAAAAGTACCCTGACTTTCAGAATCGTTATAAGGAATTCCGTTGATGGTTACGTTAACGCGCGTGGCATCGCTGCCGCGAACTCTTATTCCGGTATAACCAATTCCTGCGCCAGCATCTGAAGTGGTAACTACTGAAGGCAAGTAATTCAGCATAATTGGAATATCTTGTCCTAAATTGCGTTTTTCCAAATCTTTTTTGGTGATATTGCTGTGGGTTACTGGTGATGTTGCTTTAACACGAACCGCCGCAACAATTACCTCTTCTAAATTCATAAAACGGTCGGACATGTCAATGGAAATAAAAGTATCTTCAGTTAAGATAACTTTAATTTCCTTCGGATTGCTGAGTGCGCTTACCAATAAGGTATAAGTTCCTTTTTTTAAAGTCAAAGAAAAGTTTCCTTCAACATTGGTGGTTGTGCCTTTGTTACTTTCTTTTACCACAATGTTTACATCGGGAAATGGATTTGATCCGTCTGTCACTTTGCCCGAAAGCGTAAAAAGTTCTTGTGCGTTTGCATTTATGGAAAATGCGATGGTTAAAAAAGCAAGAATTAACTTCGCTTTTTTAAGTTTCAATTTTAAATTTTGTTTCATTTTTTTTAAAATAAAACGATTTAAAAAGAGGTAATTAATCGATGTTATGAATAATTAAGTTTTTGTCCATAGCGATTTTTTCGCTTGACGTCCCTTAACAGCATTACCTGTTCAGGTTCAATGGGTTTGATCTCAGCCGTTTTAGGCACCCCTTTTGAGATGGGGCAAATGTACTTATTAATTGTTGATTACAAAAAAAATTCAGACAATTAGTTTAGCAAATTTCATTAAATTTAGCGTATTTTTATAAAATAGAATAAGTAAAAAAAACCAAATTCTAATATGAACATTAAAATAAAATAATCGCTATTTTGGCGTTACCACAAGGGTCAGACTTTCCGTTACATTCTGTTGAATATATTACCTGTCAGGCACATGCGGGCTTCACAAACTCACAATACCAAGATTTTCACTTCAAACATAGTTCACCGAACTCCAAAATAAGATAAAATAAGTGAAGTAATCCTTAACCGCAAAAAGTGGCAATAATTAGAATTTAGCTGAAAAAGAAATTATAAGAAATTAAATAGAAATCAATGAGTATTTACCGAAAAATTGAAG
>DAIQBF010000129.1:0-5971 GCA_036781305.1 Lutibacter sp. | reverse complement strand
AAGAAATTATAAGAAATTAAATAGAAATCAATGAGTATTTACCGAAAAATTGAAGAGTCGCAAACATTACTGATCAATAATCAATCAAAAAACCTTGAAGGGCTTCAAAAAAAGGTTTTTAAATTTGGATTTGGGCAATCCCCATTTTTGCCTCCGGTTCAAGTTATGGAAGCATTAAAGGCAAATGTTCATCGCAAAGAGTATGGTTCTGTACAAGGTGATCCTGAACTGAGACAGCTTATTTCTGATTTTCATCTTAAGGTGAACGGATTGAAAGTGGCTGCCGATAACGTGATGATAGCGCCAGGTTCTAAAATTCTGATTTATACGATATTGTTGAGTTTTAAGAAAGCGGATGTTTTTATTCCTGCGCCCGCTTGGGTTTCTTATGCGCCACAGGCTAAATTGGCGGGGCATAACATTATTCCTGTTGGAACTTCTTTTGCCAAACGGTGGAGGGTAACTCCCGAATCTATGGAAAACGCCTTTGCCAAAAAGAAACATGAGGTTTCTATAATGATTTTAAATTATCCAGGAAATCCTGACGGACTTACTTATTCAAAATCTGAATTGGAACAAATTGCAAAGAAAGCCCGCGAATTGGATATTTTAGTTATTGCTGATGAAATTTACGGCTTACTTACCCATAATCAGACGCATTATTCTTTTGCGAATTTTTATCCCGAAAAAACAATTACCACAACAGGTTTGTCAAAATGGTGTGGAGCAGGCGGCTGGAGACTAGGAGTTGCATTGCTTTATGAAGGAATTGAGGATGAATTTAAAAAAGCACTCATCGGAATTGCTTCTGAAACCTATTCCTGTGCGGCAACGCCAATTCAAATGGCGGCTAAAGTTGCTTATGGAGATGTTGATAATTCCTTGGAATTTTCGAGGAGACAATGTCATATTTTAGCCGAGGTAGGCAAATATTGTTATCACGAATTGGTTCAGTCTGGCGTTAAATTGTACGCTCCTGAAGGCGGATTTTATTTATTCCCCAATTTTTCAAATTATATTGAAAAACTAAATAAAGCTGGAATATACACTTCCGGTGATTTATGCGAGCGGATTTTGTCTGAAACAGGTGTTGCGTTATTGCCGGGTTCTGCCTTTGGAATGGACGAAAATCAATTTACTGCCCGATTGTCTTATGTAGATTTTGAGGATCCTCTTCAAAAAACGGATTTTAAATTGGAGAGAGATTGCCCAAAGATGATTGAAGGTATTCAGGCATTAAAAAATTGGCTGGCCTTATTATAAAACTGATAAAATTAAAATAGCTGTCGATATTAAAATTCAGGTTTTTTTCTGAATACTTTTTTAAAAGCTTGTTTTTTCTTTTTTTCCAAACGTTTTAAAATGCTGGACTTGCTTGGCTTTGTCACTTTTCGTAGTTTTTGAACTTTCAATCCGTCAACAATAAGTTTTAAAAATCGGTCAATGGCGATTTCTTTGTTTTTGTGCTGGCTTCGGCTTTCATCGCATTGTAGCAGCAAAACGTTTTCTTTGGTAAGTTTGTTTTTCAGTTTTTGAATTAGCAATGTTTTTTCTTCCTCAGTTAAACTTTCCGAATTTTCCAAATCGAAGATCAGTTCTATTTTTGAAGAAACTTTGTTCACATGCTGTCCGCCTGCACCGCTGCTGCGCACTGCTTTAAATTTCAATTCCTTTATCATCAATTCGGTATTCATTCGCTTTGTTTTTCTAAAAATCGACACAAATTCAATTTCGATTTTAGGGTTTTATCAATTTCTTTAATGGCAATTTCAAGTCTGTCTTTTTTAGCGCCTTTCAACAAAACATAAGGTCGATTGTATTTTTTTAATGCATTTTCAAAAGCGTTGAACATTTCTTGTCGCTGTTCGGGACGATCTCTTAAATCATCTATTTTCCAAGGAGCATCAATATAGGTTAATAAATACAAATCGTATGTATTTAGTGTGGCAGCTTTTTCCAAATCAGGATGCACATAACCGCCATAAAATTCTTCTGAATAAACCTTTGTTTCCAACAAATCGGTATCACAAATCAAAATCCTATCGGCTTTTTGAGCCAATTTATTTTCCAACTTCATTTGCCCCTCAGCAATGGGTAACATATCCGAATTTTCACAAGTTTTTCGCTCGTTATTCCATTTGTTTTGTAAATATTCCCGCGCATATTCAGGAACCCAAACCGTATTGTAATGGCGGGCAAGAAGTTTGGAAAGTGTTGTTTTTCCGGTGCTTTCTGGTCCGAAAAGCACCACTTTTACAATATTTACGGCTGTTTGCTTAAGTTTTTCTTCCATGCCTTGTATCCTTGAAAAGCCAAAATTAAAAATATTGTGTATTGAATGCCCGTAAAACCGTAGCCTTTAACAAAATATAACGGAATTGAAACCAAATCCCCCACAATCCAAAGTGTCCAGTTTTCTAATTTTTTATTGGCCATTAACCACATTGCGGCAAAAAAGATTCCTGTGGTAAATGTATCTAAAAATGGGGTGATTTTCCTGAAATCTGCTAAATTTCCGGCGGTGAAATTGGTATAGGCATAATCAACGCTTTCGATAAAATTTAAGTGATTTGGCATTACATTGTAGTACCTGTAAACGACAATCACAAAAATGGAGGTGAATAGGAAAATGCCAAAAGTTTTTAATTTATCGGTGTTGTTTGTTCTTGAAATGGGCAAATGATGATGTTTATCATCAACAATTCTGCTCCACATATACCAGCCGTAAACACTCATAATGGTATAATAAATATTGATAATTAAATCTCCGTACAAGCTCCATTGAACCAATAAATAAACATACAAAACGGTGCTTATGATGCCGGTAGGAAATACCAGAATATTTTCTTTTTTGGCGTAAAACACACTCATCACCCCAAAAACGGCAGCAATTAATTCGAGGGAAATATGCAGCACACTTGCCGTTTGGTAAGGTTCAACAAAAAAATTAAGAAGGTCATTCATAAGCTAAAATTTGAATGAAGCATTATTCTCAAAAGCGGTGCCAATAACCACCAAATCCGCACCATTTTCATAAGCATTGTTCAATTGTTTCTTCGTTTTAATGCCTCCGCCAACAATAAGCGGAATGGTAATATGTTTTTTTACTGCTGAAATTAGTTGGGGATTTACAGGAACTTTTGCGCCGCTTCCAGCTTCCAAATAAATCAATTGTTTGCCTTTGTACATTCCCGCAACTGCAGTATCTACAGCTAATTCTATGTTTTTTTGCGAGATCGGTTTTGTGTCACTCACTTTCAAAACGGATGATTTTGTGCCGCCATCAATTAAAATATAGCCGGTAGGAATAATTTCCAAGACAGAATTTTTTAAAAAAGGGACGGATTTAATTTGCTGTTCAATTAAATATTCCGGATTCCTGCCTGAAAGCAAGGATAAAAACAACAAAGCATCTGCATGATTGGTGAGTTGTGAAAAATCTCCGGGAAAAAGCACAATTGGCAATAGCGTGTATTTTTTAAGTGTTTCCACAAACAAATCGGTGATGCCATTTTCAACAAAACTTCCGCCCACAAAAATAAAATTAGCGTTTAGGTTGTTGATTCTTGAAGCGATTTCTGGCAGTTTTTCCAAAGATGTTTTATCGGGATCCAATAAAATAGCCAGCAATTTTTCGTTTTTAATGGCTGCTTTTTGAATGAATTCTAAAATGGATTTATTCATTTTCTGAAGTGTCTAAAGCGTAAACCAAGGTAAAACCATCTAGTTGTTCAAAATGGATGTCGTAATTTTTATCCCAGCCTTCAACTTTTATGTAACCGGTGGTTTTTTTATCGGCAATTTGAAATGAATTGATGTCAATATCATTTTTAAAAGTCAATCCGCCAAAAGGATAAATTTTATACAAAGATTCTTTGGCGCCCCAAATTACCGTCAATTGTTCAAGATAATCATCGTCTTTATGAATAAATCCTTTTTCAAAATTGACAAATCGATGTTGGATGATTTTAATCTTCTCCCTATTTTTTTCAATGTCAATTCCAATGGCGGAGTCGCTGATTGCAATGGCCGAAAAAGTAAAGGAATGTGTAATGGAAATGTTTTTGCCGTCGGTTAAATGAGGTTTGCCGTTTCCGTTATAGTACAAATCAAAATCGGAATATCCTGCTGTTTTCAACAAATGCCGCACACTTAAAAACCCGCGTTGGTGAAGTTCAGATTTCATTGAGAGTAACCTTTTTTTACTTCTTTCAGTCAATGGCATATTTTCAGACAAGTCGCTCAAGGATTCTTCAATTTTCCACACATAAATGGCCGTGTGATTATTTGGCTTAATAGTTTTATATAAAGGCATTTAGTTTTTAAAAGGTATTTTGTACTTTTGCATATTGATTAAACAACTAATATTAGTTGTTTAAAATAAAAACAAATTTAACAAATATGAGCACTAAAACATCAACTTACATTAAATATAAAGTAAAAGACATCAATCTTGCTGAATGGGGACGAAAAGAAATTCAATTGGCAGAAGCTGAAATGCCTGGACTAATGAGTTTAAGAGAAGAGTTTAAAGGCAAAAATCCTTTAAAAGGAGCGAGAATTGCAGGTTGTTTGCATATGACGATTCAAACGGCAGTTTTAATTGAAACATTGGTTGAGTTGGGTGCAGAGGTAACCTGGAGCTCTTGTAATATATTTTCAACCCAAGATCAGGCTGCCGCAGCAATTGCCGCTGCCGGAGTTTCTGTTTACGCTTGGAAAGGTTTGAGTGAAGAAGAATTTGATTGGTGTATTGAACAAACATTATTTTTTGGTGAAGACAGAAAACCTTTGAATTTAATTTTGGATGATGGCGGCGATTTAACCAATATGGTGTTGGACAGATATCCTGAATTGGCTGCAGGAATTAATGGATTGTCAGAAGAAACTACCACTGGCGTTCATCGTTTATATGATCGGGTGAAAGCTGGGACATTGCCTATGCCGGCGATAAATGTAAACGATTCCGTAACAAAATCTAAATTCGACAACAAATATGGCTGCAGGGAAAGTGCTGTGGATGCCATTCGTAGAGCAACAGATTTAATGTTAGCAGGAAAAAGAGTGGTGGTTTGCGGTTATGGAGATGTTGGGAAAGGAACAGCGGCTTCTTTTAAAGGTGCGGGTTCAATAGTAACAGTTACCGAAATTGACCCCATTTGTGCGTTGCAGGCTGCTATGGATGGATTTGAAGTGAAAAAATTAGACACTGTTGTTGGAAATGCGGACATAGTGATTACCACAACAGGAAATAAAGACATCGTTCAATCTCGTCATTTTGAAAAAATGAAAGACAAAACGGTGGTTTGTAATATTGGGCATTTTGATAATGAATTGGATATGGCCTGGTTGAATAAAAATTATGGACACACCAAAGTTGAAATCAAACCACAAGTAGATAAATATACAATCGGCGAAAATGAAATTTTGATATTAGCAGAAGGCCGTTTGGTAAATTTAGGTTGTGCAACCGGGCATCCAAGTTTTGTGATGAGCAATTCATTCACCAACCAAACTTTGGCACAATTGGAATTGTGGAATAACAGAGAGGCTTATAAGAATGAAGTTTACATGTTGCCAAAACATTTAGATGAAAAAGTGGCGCGTTTGCATTTGGCAAAAATTGGTGTTGAATTGGAAACTTTGCGTGAAGACCAAGCAAAATATATTGGCGTAAATGTTGAAGGACCCTTTAAACCTGATTATTACAGATATTAATATTGATTACTCTTGTAACTGAATAAGCCTCTCAAATTTGAGAGGCTTATTTTTTTCGCAATTTCCCATAATTAACAAAAACAATGTTCTTCTTTTTCTTGAGTCAAAAATAAGACGCAAATTATTTATATGTAAGGGGAAATAGCACTTTAATATAGGGGAAATATCCCTTATTTTTATTTTTTGATTATTTGTCAATCTTGTCAGGTGTAATTTAAATATTATCCCAGCCAGCCTTCCCGATCTAAACTCC
>DAIQBF010000128.1:0-8766 GCA_036781305.1 Lutibacter sp. | reverse complement strand
TGTTCGTAATCACCTCCCCATTTTTCAGTTCTTACAAAATGAATGAATCGAAATAAAAATAAATCATTGTTTTTGGTTGATGAGGCTATATGAGATATACAATAAGAGTTGTTTTCACCGTACTCATTATTAGGTTGAAAGTAATGTTTTTTATTTTTAATAATATCAAAAATAACCATTTTGCTCCCACAAGATTCAGGACTGGTTGAAAGGTTTCTTTTTTTCTGAGATTCATCATAAGTAGATTCAAAATAAGTATAAATAAAGAAACCATTTCCTACATATTTCAAAAAATTAATTTCCTCTTCTTCTAAGATTTTTTCACCCAAGGCATTAATTATGTTGAAATATCCGTAATAATTAGAATTATAATAGTCCGCATTATATTTACTTTGTTTTAACTCTTGTATTATTATCATATTCATTGGTATTTCCGAAGTAGTGTCATCCCACTTTGAAGCAATAAATTTGCTGCTTTCAATAATCAAACTATCATTTTGATCTAATATTTTTGTAATTAGCAATCCATCATCATTTTTAATCTCTGTTCCGTATAATCTCAACTTATCAGACGATGTTTTTTTAATTACAGTAGAAGTTGTATCATTTACCATATTTCCTTTATTTAGGTTTTTGTCAGTTTCTTGCCCATTAATAACCACATCTCCCGATTCAGCTTTACTTTTTGCTTCAGCATTATCAGCAGCAAGTTTGTCTTGATATGCTTTTTGTTCTGCATCTTTTTTAATCTTGGCATCTGCCCAAATTTTTTCATTTCGTTTTTTTACTTCAGCAATTTTAGCATCTTTTTCTTTTTTATCATCTGCATCACAAGCAGCACACTGTGGGCATCCTTCCATATTGGTGCAGCGGTTTTTTGCATATTTGCAGGTACTACCTGTAGTAGTGTTGTGAGATTGCGCAAAACTTATGGTGCCAATTAATAGCGTAACAATGACTAAAAGTGTTTTGATAGTTTTCATAATGCTTAGTTTTATGATTAATTTCTTAGAGAAAACTTTAATTTTATTTTTTATTTTGAGTTTTTCATCATTGTTTCTTGGCATACGAATATTTTTTTACAGCATACTCATTTGACAATTTCTTGTCTTTTTTAACTTTATTTCCATCGTCTCCTTTACATCCTTCTAAATATAAAGACTCCAATTCTTCATAAACTTCATACTTAACTTCATTAATATAAATACCATCTTTCATTTCGTTTAAAAATTTTTCAGCGCCGTTACAATTGCCTGACTCCTTTAAAAGATCATAAGAAATATTGAATATGTCAATTTCTGTAAGACCAGAACCATAAGTATTTTCATCAGAAAGCAGTTCTCTAACTTTTTCAAATTCCCCATTTTTTAAATAATAACCACATAAATCCTTTAGAGCCGATGAATAGGCCATTTTACTTGGAGTTCCAATCTGTAAGGCTTTTTTTATATAATAAATTGCATTTTTATAATCTACAAACCCCCTTAATCCTGAATAATTTTTAGAGTAATCCCATATACAGAAAAAGCTACCCATGTCTAATCCTTTTTGTTTCAGTCTTTTATTTTCCTCTTTATCATCTGCAAAGTAGGTTAATGCTAAAAAGTAATAGCCATCATAATTTCCTAAATCAATTGCTTTCTGAGCCCATATTCTTGCATTTTTTTTGTCATTATCATCTTTTATTTCACTTGAAGACAATTTTGACAAATAAGTAGAACTTTTATTCAAAAAACCATTTGGATTATTAATTTTTATTAATTCATCTAATAATCTTTCCTTTTTCACATTATCGTCCTTAACATAATAATAAGCCTGTAATAACCAATCACTGTAAGGTTTGTTCTTTGCTCGATTTATTTCTACAAGGAGTTCGTTAATTTTTGAAATTAACAGATATTTATCAACGTCATTAGTTCTATCAAAAAATACTTCAACATATGTTTCATCTAATGTATTTATTAATTCACCATTTTCAATAATTTGCGTTTTTAAACATCCAGTTGGGAAATAAATACGAACAGCTCCTGCAATACCACCATAGCCCATATCTTTTATATCAATTGCTTTTGATAGATCTATGTTTTCTGTAATTGCCACAATCTCTCTGCCATCCCATTTTTTATAAACTACTTTTGTAGCTAATTGATTATGAAAGGATACGTCAAAACTGGTTTCAGGAAAACTAACTTCATAATAGTGTTTTCCATCTGAATATGTTTTACCATCTGCCTTACGTTGAAGATTATTGATCTCTTTTGAAAAATTTTCTAATATTTCAAAAGACACATTTTGTGCATTACTAGCAAAAGAAATTAGAAAGAGAATTGATGTGAAAAATGGTTTCATAATTTTAAATTTTAATTTGTACCATTTTTGGTCTGTTCCCCATTATCTATTTTAAATAAAGCGATGCCAACTCCAAGTCCTACCCAAGGTTGATTTCTATAGACCCAATTTTTCTGTAGTTCTCCAGGAGGAAAGTCTATACCCACCAAAACACTTAATTGTACATTGTTTTTCTCCCACATCCAACCAAGAGCGGGTGAAAATGTTGCAATGGTATAATCTTCTCTTTCTTCCTTTATTTTGGATTCATCGGCTTTATAGCTACTAATACCTGCATATATTAAGAAATTGTGGGTAAAATTGGTTTGCCAATTATGGTGCACTGTCCAGGCAAAAGTAGTTCCTACCGAAAATCCACCTGAAAAATCAAATTGGCCACTTTCGGAAGCAAACGGTCTTATTTTTACAGGTAAAACTAAAAGGCCTAAGCTCCACAAATCTTTTTTGTTTTCAAATTCTGTAGAATTATTTATCAAGGTTTTAGTTGGAAGAATATAGTATGTTTTTGAGAGGTCATAATCCACATTATCGATAACTGCCGTTAAGCCATTAACTTTCATTGACTCTAAATCTTTTAATGAAATTGCCTTTTTTTCAATATTGTCCTTCTTTTCACCCATTTTTTTAAGCAAACCCTTTGCGGTAGAATCACTTAAGTCCCAAAACTTTATAATACTGTATGAGCCAATTTCTTGAACAACATCAAATGCGAAACCTTTTTCAATAAGAATATTTTTAGATAATACCGTATCCATTTTGATTTTTCGAATTTCAACAATGCTATCCTTAATATCTCTTTCTTTTACAATAACCGTATCCGGAATTAATGTTATAGTTTCTGTATTGGCTCCAATCAATCCTTCTTTACTGTAGGATTTGGTGATGTCTATAGGACAAAGTAGGGTTGCGTGTTTCAAATATCTGGGCTTTTCAAATTTTGTTGTTTGTGCAAAACTTTTTATACCAAATAGTAAAAGGGATATAATGATAATGGTTTTCATAACAATTAATTTTTATTTTCTGTAATCTAAATCTTGGCTTTCAACTTGTCCATCGTTCGTGATATAATAAACTCGATAATATTTATAATCAATTTTTACGTTTATGTATGCTTTATAAGTTCCTTTAGGCCATTGTTTTATTTCATCTTTATTATAGTTTAATCTGTTGTCAATTTCTGTTTTGTTATCATATATTCTTTTTTCTAAACGATATGCTTTTTTAGATTGGATGTTATAGATTTCAACTCCATCACTAAAATAAGCTGTTCTATACCCTTCGGCATTGATGGAGCCTCTTCCAATTAAAAAATAATTATCAAAAAAGTGCATTATAAGGGTGATGCTGTTGTCATTTAGTAGTCTTTCGCCTTTACTGTTTACTAAATCAAAAACAGGAGATATTAAATCATAACCGTTAGTTTCCTGAGTGACTTTTCCCTCATCCCCTAGAGGAATTATTTTTTTTTGATTAAGTCTAACAATACCAATATTTGGAGGAAAATTATTTTCATCATAAATATGATTTGCATAAAATCCACTATAATCATTAGAATTTAATATCGTGTCGCCATTAACTAAAAAACCTTCATTCGTTTCTTTACTCCTATATATGTCTTGAAAATTGTAATACCTTGTATTTGTATAAAAATAATCTATTTTGTAACCAGTATTTTCGACCTTTGATTTCTGAGTTTGGTTATTATTCGGTACTGATGTAGGCTGTGCATTAATCACCACATTTCCAGATTCAGCTTTTCTTTTAGCCTCAGCATTATCTGCTGCAATTTTGTCTTGATACGCTTTATCCTCCGCATCTTTTTTAATCTTGGCATCAGCCCAAATTTTGTCATTACGTTTTTTTACTTCTGCAATTTTAGCATCTTTCTCTTTTTTGTCATCTGCATCACAAGCAGCACACTGTGGGCATCCTTCCATATTTGTGCATCTGTTTTTTGCGTATTTACAGGTACTACCTGTAGTGGTATTATGTGTTTGTGCAAAACTTATAGTGCTGAATAATAGAGTAACAATGATTATTAGTGTTTTAATAGTTTTCATACTGCTTTGTGTTATGATTAATTTTTTAACTTCAGTTTATTTTCAGCTGCTTTCTGGGCGTCAATTTTATTTTTATCTGGCATTATACATCCTAATTCTTTTTCTTTTTTCAATTTTGCTGCGGCTTTATCGATTTCAATTTGATATTTTGGTATATGATTTTCAATTCACTATCTATTAAAAGAAGTTCATTTTCGGTAATTTTAAGAATCTTGTAAGTTTTTTTCTCTGCCGTTTCCCATTCCAAATGCAGTTTTTTTCCATGCAGCAAATATTCCCCGGAAGTAATGTCTTCCGATATTTTTGAACGATTATAAAAGGCGCCACTCGCTTTAAATGCTATTGTAGTTTGATGGTATTTATCCCGCAACAGTTCAGCGTTTGCGTTTAGCTCCTCTAAATCTTCTATGGTTAAACGCTGCTCTGCCGTGAGTCTTTTAAATAAAGCTGCCGCAAAAAAAGCGAGTAATTGCTCTTGGTCATTGGAGGCGCTGGCAGTTGTTTTTTTAAAACTTACTTTTTGCAATTGCCATTGCCCAATAATGCTGTGTTCATTTTGGGCCGCTAATGGCATACTCAATAAAGTGATTGTGAAGAATATGAAAAGTTTTCTCTTTAAAGCTTTCATAAATGAGGAGGTATTAAATTACAAGCCAACAATTGTGAATTTAATAGGTTTCAACCAAAGAAATTCAATTAATAAATTTTAAACAATACACCAAAGGGAGTATTTTTTGTAATGACCGCTAAATCAACCCCTGTAAAATACTTTGTTTAATTAACTGGGTTGTGTTTTTACAATTCGTTTTTTTAAGAATATTGTTGCGGTGTTTTTTTACGGTAAGCGGACTAATAAATAACTGTTCTGCAATTTCAATGTTACTATGCCCATCAGAAATTAACTTTAGAATATCAATCTCCCGTTTGGAATATTTTTCCAAGGAGGCATTGTCTTTATCTACTTCTATGTTCATATAGGAAGGGAAACCATTTAGGCCTATCAGTGAGATTTGGTGGGTATTCGTTTTTGTAAGATGGTCTATACGGGTGTGAATGTTAAGCGATTTGCCGAACTTTCCGTGCTCGTCCAATGTCAACAACAGCGCTTGATGGTTTAGCATTGCATAGTCACCGTTTTTCATTCTGCTCCTAAATGAAAAACAGGATTTGTAGTTTAAAAGTTTGTCGTTGCCCAAGGTGCCATAAAGAAATTCAAGATTTGCTTGTTCGGCCTTGGCAACAAAATCCATATCATTTGGGTGAATGGTGCCCAAAATGTCATAAAACGTCACTTCTTCAGGATCAAATCCGTGAATATCCATAATGGACGGACTTACATTGGAAAGCGACATATCAAAAAAGTCTATGATATAATAGTAGAAAGGCCCCGTACTTATAACGGAGCTAATGATATCCTCAAAATTTATTTCGGGAAGTAGTGTGTTTTGTACTGCGGTTTGTTGCGATTCTGTCCATACTGAATTAAGTTTTGCAATTTCTGCATTCATAAATTTGCGAGTTGTTTGTCGTAAATATATTACTTTTTAATTAATATCATAGCAGATGTTTTTTGAACAAATTGGTATGTCTTCAGCTTGAAAATCACTTTCAAGGTTCTACAAATATGAAAACAGAAGACAGAAAAGTATTTAAAGTAGCAGACGCAATTTTACCCCTAATCATTTTTTTGTGATACTAGCATGATACTAGGGGTTGAGTAGGGAAACACTAGCATAAACGTAGCACTCGAGTAGCATGAAAAGTAGGCGAACTATACATAGACCCGTCATGAACCATACTTGAAAACACCTCCAACCATACTTACATAGTTTTGAACCCTACATGAATGCATTTGAAATATAAATTGATACCCCATAAAAAACCAACTTTTTATCTTCGTTCAATGCAATATTTAATATTCAATTGGAATAAAACATGTTCTTAATACTAAAACCAAAATTCATCTAAATTGTAAATTACATTGCTTAATTTTAAAGAAAACTTATTTTGAAGGTTATTATGAAACATTTCACTTTAAAAATATTCTTTATTGCACTAAGCTTGGCGTCTATCAGTTTCGCCCATGCACAGAAGGTAGTTGTCCTAAACTTAAACGACCCCATTTACCCTTCAACTGCAGACTATATTAACAATGGGCTCAATAAAGCTGCAGAAGAAAATGCAGTTTGTGTGGTGATTAAAATCAATACCCCTGGCGGTTTGATGGAGCCTACAAGGGAGATGGTAGGTAAAATAATGAACAGCCCCATTCCAGTTATATCTTTTGTCACGCCATCGGGCGCGCATGCCGGTTCTGCCGGAGCGTTTATTGCCCTCGCTGCAAATATCACTGCAATGAGTCCGGGATCGAATATTGGTGCTTCCCATCCTGTTTTGGAAGGCAGCGTTCCAGATTCCATAATGAATGCGAAGATGACAGAGGACACAGCAGCTTTTCTGCGCGCTATTGCGGAACACAGGGGGAAGGACACTACACTGATTATGCAGATGGTCACCAATAGCCGCTCCTTTTCGGCGGAACAAGCCCTAAAAAATAATATAATCGATCTGAAAGCGAATAATCTCAATGATTTGCTCAACAAAATAGACGGATGGTCGGTTCAACTAAATTCCGAAAAAAATACAATACTGCACACGGCTTCGGCAGAAGTTGAAACGGTAGAAATGGGGCAACAGTTAAAGTTTTTGACCTTCCTGAGCAACCCCAATTTGATGTATGTGTTTTTAATAATGGGGTTGATGGGCCTGTTTTTTGAATTTAGCAATCCCGGCGGCTTGGTGCCCGGAATTGTCGGTTTAGTTTGTTTGATATTGGCAGGTTACGGCATGTCCGTTTTGCCGATTGACTATACCGGATTGGCATTGATCATAGTGGGGGTTATCCTTTTTGTGTTGGAAATAAAATTTCAGAGCTATGCCTTATTGTCCATCGGCGGGGTAATTTGTTTATTTTTGGGCTCTATGTTTTTAATTGATGAAACTTCTTCCGTGGATGTACTCCATATTTCTTGGTCTGTTCTTATAACCTCTGTGGTCATAATTTCGGCCTTCTTCATTTTGCTTGTCTATTTCGGCATTAAAGCCCAATTCGGCAAGCGGAAAACAGGGACCGAAGCTTTGATAGGGATGAGAGGTATTGCAATGGAAACGCTTTCGCCGGAAGGAAGGGTAAGGGTGAACGGCGAATTTTGGAATGCGGTTGCTGAAGAAGGTACTATAGCAGCCAAAACGGAAATAGAAGTTATTGCCATCAACCATTTTAAACTCACCGTTAAATCCGTACCTTTAATTTCTAATTAAAAATTCAATTATTATGGTTCCAATTTATGTATTAATATTTTTCGGTGTTCTCATTATACTCAGTTCAATAAAAATCCTAAAGGAATACGAACGCGCGGTTGTATTCAGATTGGGAAGGGTTACAAAAGGTGGAAGCAAGGGACCGGGACTAATTATCCTGCTGCCTTTTATCGATAAAATGAAAAAAGTGACCCTGCGAACCATTGTTCACGATGTGCCAACCCAAGATATTATTTCACTGGACAACGTTACCTTGAAAGTAAATGCGGTAGTCTATTTTCGGGTAGTTGATGCTGAAAAAGCCACTATTGAAGTGGAAGATTATTTTTATGCCACCTCACAACTTTCCCAGACCATTCTTCGAAGCGTTTTGGGACAATCGGAATTGGATGACATTCTTTCCAAACGCGATAAATTGAATTTGCAGTTGCAGGAAATTATCGATGCACATACCGATCCTTGGGGCGTTAAGGTTTCCACGGTAGAAATTAAACAAGTGGATTTGCCACAGGAAATGCAAAGAGCAATGGCAAAACAAGCCGAAGCCGAAAGATACAGAAGAGCAAAGGTAATTGCCGCGGAAGGAGAATTTCAGGCTTCCCAAAAATTAACCGATGCCGCTGAAATACTTTCCAGACAGCCCAGCGCTTTAACGCTTCGTTATTTGCAAACCCTAACTGAAATTGCAGCCGAAAATAATTCCACTACACTTTTCCCTATCCCTATAGATCTCTTCAAACCCTTTATGGAAAATATGGCTAAGAACCCTGATGCGATTAAACAATTGACGCATCAAAAGAATACTGATTCAAAGGGGGAGAAGGATAGATTGGTTTAGCTTATTATATGCTTATCCTTAAAGGGAGATAGGACGGTTAGGCGTTAGATGTTAGATGTGAGTAAAAATAATGTTGGAATAATACTTCTATTCCTGCATTATTTAATCCTACGTTGTGTTGTGCGTAATACCGAATAACCACGCTAAATTGAGAACTAAAAAAACGGGAAAGCCGAAACCCGAACAAAGTAGGCATTA
>DAIQBF010000127.1:5321-8833 GCA_036781305.1 Lutibacter sp. | reverse complement strand
TGATGACAAATCAGTGCCATACTCTCCAGAAACACAAGTTCCGGCAGCAGAAGGAACAGTGATGAAATGCGATTTTTGCCCCGATTTGTTAAGGCAAGGTTTATTGCCTCATTGCGCACAAGCTTGCCCTGAAGGAGTTATCTATTTTGGAGATAAAAATGAAGATCTTGTAACCAATGGCCAGGAAACTCTCAGCTTTTCCAAACTACTTACTGATCGAGGGGGCTATCGTCATTTAGAGCATTTAGGAACCAAACCCAACGTATATTATTTGCCGCCTGTTGATAGACTATACCCTGTAGAATCGGGCTTAGAAGGTCATGACGAAGAAATAATAGAGCGCTTTAAAGATGTGCCTTATGTACAGGAACTTAAAAAACAAGGTAAAATTTAACTTATAAATTCTTAATTATGGAATTAAATAACAGAAAACGAGAATTGGTAAAAGAATTTTCACCAATGTTAGAAAAAACATCTCTTTTAACAAAAATATGGATAGGCACATTAGTATGTATAGTTTCCGTAGGAATCTATGCTTTTATCCTACAATACAAAGATGGCCATATTGTAACCGGAATGCGAGATAATGTTGTTTGGGGACTTTATATCATAAATTTTATATTCTTTATGTGTTTAAGCTACTCAGGAGCATTTATATCAGGAATATTGCACTTTTTTAGAACTCCATGGAAAAATTCAGTGACAAGAATTGTTGAAATCATGACCGTTTTATCCCTAACTATTGGCCCCATATTTATTTTATTGTGTATTGGAAGATTAGATAGGTTGTATTATTTATTTATGTATCCAAGGATTCAATCCCCAATTACCTGGGATATCATTGCTATTATGACCGACCTGGTAGGTTGCTTCATCTATTTGTACTTGACATTTATTCCCGACTTTGCAATTTTAAGAGACAGTCCGGATTTAAAGCTTCCCGGCTGGAGAAAAAAATTGTATAAATATTTAGCAATTAATTATCAAGACACACCAGACCAACGCAAAAGATTGCATAACACAACCAGTATCATGTCTAAAATGGTCATTGCAATGGCAATTATAGCTTATACTGTACTTGCTTGGATTTTTAGTTTAACACTTCAACCAGGATGGAATAGCACCATCTTTGCGCCAGATTTTATTATAGCCGGTTTATATTCAGGGGTAAGTGTCATCATTATTGCGATGTATTTAATTCGCAAATATTTTAAATTAGAAAAATATATAGTTAAATCACACTTTATAATGGGGGCCATGGTATTACTTGTTTTGTCCTTATTATTTGGCTATTTTACATTTAGCGATTATTTCGCAAAATGGTTTAGCCACAAAGTAGCAGATATTGATTTATTAAACACCTTGTTTGAACGTTATTTTTGGCAGTTTATTCTTGCTAATTATATCGGATTTATTATTCCCTTAGTTATTTTATTCACTAAAAAATTAAGGACAATTAAACTAATAACATTCGCATCAGTAATCGCCGTTCTAGGGTTATGGTTAAATCGCTATTTAATAGTTATACCAACTTTAGAAACACCTTATTTGCCAATTCAAGATACCAGACCGGAATTTATTCATTATACCGCTACTTGGATTGAATGGTCTTTAAGTTTTGCGGGTATTGCAGCCTTTTTTCTCCTCTTCACATTATTGATAAAATTTATTCCAATCATATCCATGTCAGGAATAGTTGATGATGAAAGAAGGAAACTAAAAACTAAAGGAAACGCTAATAATATATCCTATAAATAAAATTATAATTTGAAATTATGAAAAGCAATCTATATAATCACACCTTTTTTATTTCAATAATTGTTGCATTATTAGTTAATATCAATGGTATAGCCCAAGAAAACGATTTAAGTAATTTCCGCACACGATTTGGTTTCAAAACAGTTAAACAAGCTGATAATTCACGTTTGCTTGAAGTGACTTTTATCGCCCTAAATAAAACAGACAGAAGAGATCAACCCCCAGTTTATGAAGCTGAAATAAAATTCTTTAACCTCCTGAACGATGAAGAAATTCTATTGGGATCTTCAAAAACTTCAAAAGAAGGGATTGCCCAATTAATTCTTCCGGAAAATCAAAAATACAGTACCGATGGAGAAGGTTATATTAATTTAAGGGCCCGCTTTGACGGAACTGATGCTTTAAGTGAAGAAGAAGCGGATTTAATGGTTAAGGATTTGCATTTAGACCTAAACTTAACAGAAATAGATTCTGTAAAAACCGTAACACTTACAGCTTTCACAATTGATAGTTCTGGCGTTAAAACCCCTGTAGATGATGTATATATTACCACCTACGTAAAGGCTATGTTTTCAAAAAAGAACATTGATGAAGGAACTATTAGCGATGGGGAATATACCTTTACGATGCCCCAAAGTTTTGCGGGAAATCCAAAAGGTAATTTAATAATCTCTTCAATTATTGACGATAATGATGAATATGGAAATATAATTCAGGAGAAAACTGTTCATTGGGGAACATTTAACAAACCATTAAAGCAAGATAAAAATATGTTATGGACAAAGGCGGCACCAATTTGGATGTATGTGGTATTAGCCATTCTATTATTAGGTGTTTGGCTAAATTATGTTTACACAATTGCAAATTTGTTTATAATAAAAAAAGAGGGTGATAATTTAAGCAAAGAACCTAAAAAAAATTATTCGGTCAACTAAAGTGGACCTATTCACTTTAACTTTAAATTAAATAATATAAATAAAAACTCGAAAAAAAATGAAAACAATTAAAATTTTAATGATTATCGGAATAGTTAGTTTTGGACTTTTTTCCTTCAATAAATTAACGCAAGAAGAATGGAAAGTTCCCGCTAAGTATGAAAAAATGAAAAACCCAACGGAAGCAAGTAAAGCAAATTTAGCAGTTGGTAAATCTTTATACTCAAAACATTGCAAATCATGCCATGGTAGCGCTGGTTATGGAGACGGAACAAAAGCCAAAGAAATGAAAGGTGATTTGGGGGATTTTTCGACTAAAGAATTCCAATCCCAATCTGATGGAGCCTTATTTTATAAAAGCTACATAGGCAGAAAAGATATGCCTAACTTCGAAAAGAAAATGAGTGAAGAAGATATGTGGATAACAGTTAACTTTGTTAGATCATTAGGTAACTAATTTACACCGAATTTATTCAATTAAACAAGTTAAGTTAGATTTATTGATTAAAAAAGGTTTGGCTTTCGCCAAACCTTTTTTTATTTTATTACAGAAATTTCTTATAAATACGCAAGAATGTGATTGCCTTTGAAATCAAAAAAAATTCAATTTTATGGCTCCAAAATGTATGAATAATGTAAATTTCCTTTTAAATTATGTAACAAAATCAGCAACTTAAATGGCTAACTTTGTAACGCTATGATAGTTCATTATCAATTAATTAATAAAACGAAATAAAATGAAAAAATTATTTATGATCGCAATTATTGGGACTTCCCTACTGTTTCAAAATTGTAACACGAAAGAAAAACAGGAAAAAA
>DAIQBF010000127.1:0-5221 GCA_036781305.1 Lutibacter sp. | reverse complement strand
CAGAAGTTATTGTGGAAGATGTACCAAAAGAAAATGTAAGTACCCCAATTGAAAAAACAACGAAGGTCACAAAAGTTACCACCAAAGAGCCCGGAAAAGTAGTTACACAAAAAACAACTGAGACAAAGGTGAATGAAGACACTAAAGTTGAAGTTGAAACAAAAGTGGTTGTTACCGAGGAACCTAAAAAAGTAGTTGAGGCTGAAACTCCCGTAAAAGTAGTTGTTGAAGTACCCAAAGTTACTACCAACATTTCAGATTGGAAAATTCCTGTTAAATATCAAACCTTGAAAAACCCAACAGATCCAAAAGTTGATTTGGCAATCGGAAAATCGTTATATTCAAAACATTGTAAATCTTGCCACGGAAGTGAAGGTTATGGCGATGGAACAAAAGCCAAAGAAATGAAAGGTGATTTAGGTGATTTTTCGACTAAAGGATTTCAGGCACAAAGTGATGGAGCCTTATTTTACAAAACCACTTTTGGGAGAGACGATATGCCGGCATTTGATAAAAAGCTATCTTCAGATGAAGACAGATGGTTGGTTATTAATTACATAAGAACTTTGAAACAATAAACTCAAAAACTTAAGACCTAAAAAAGCCGAACAATTGTTCTGCTTTTTTTAGGTTATATAGTCATCGAGAAGATCCGTGTATCCGGCTGATTCTCGACCAGCCTTAAATCAAATGCCATACAGATATTACGAATGAACATTCGGCCTTCTTCTTTTACAGTAACCTTGTTATTTGAAATTTCAATCAATCCATCTTCAATTATTTCACTTAAACGACCCACAATCTCATTTTTCACTTGATCGGATAATGTATTTGACCATTCTGTTTCAAGATTACACATCAAATTTAAAATATGCTTGCGAATAATTAAATCCATCTCTGTTAACAAATGCCCTTTAAAAACTGGTAATTCTCCTTTGTTAACGCGATCCGTATAATCGTCGATTTCCTTTTCGTTTTGAGCAAATGCATACCAAGAATCGCTGATTGAGGACATTCCCAACCCAATCATCAGTTCCGTTTTACCAGCGGTATAGCCCATAAAATTACGATGTAATTTTTTTGCTTTCATAGCCTTATGAAGCGAATCGCTTGGCAAAGCAAAATGATCCATGCCTATTTCAACATAGCCATTGTCAAAAAACAACTGTTTTCCCAACTCATACAAACGGCGTTTTTCATCGTCTTTTGGTAAATCATGGTCATCAAAACCTCTTTGTCCCACACCTTTTATCCAAGGCACATGGGCATAACTGTAATAGGCAATTCTATCAGGTTTTAATTCGATGGTGTTTTTAATGGTATTTCTAATACTTTCTTCAGTTTGAAAAGGCAATCCGAAAATTAAATCGTGACTAATGGATTCATAGCCTATTTTACGCGACCACTCGTTCACTTTTTTTACTTGTTTAAAACTTTGGATTCTGTGAATCGCCTTTTGAACAATAGGGTCATAATCCTGAATACCAAAGCTATTTCTTTTAAATCCTAAATCGAATAACGTTTGCAATTGCTCTTCAGAAGTATAATTGGGATGGCCTTCAAAACTAAAGTCGAAAATTTCAAATTTATCGGCTCTTTTAAAAATTCCGTCAATCAATTTCCTTAAATTTTCAGAAGAAAAAAATGTTGGCGTACCGCCTCCCAAATGGATTTCCCTAATTTTTGGACGTTTCCCCAACAAATCACAATACAAATCCCATTCTTTTAAAACCGTTTCAATATAAGGCTGCTCAACTTCATCATGGCGTTTGGTAATTTTTTTATGGCAAGCACAAAATGTACACAAACTTTCACAAAAAGGAAGATGGATATATAAGCTTATTCCTTCACTGTCATTGCTTTCATTAAAAGATTTTATCACCGTTTTTTTCCAGTCTTCTAGGGTGATACCCGCTTTGTCCCAAAAAGGAACTGTTGGGTAACTGGTGTATCTTGGACCGGGAATGTTGTATTTTTGAATTAAAGTCGTATTCATTTTTTTAGTTTTTAGTATTTAGATTTTAGCAGTAAGCTTTGAAACAATTTGTAAAATCTAGCTTTTGTATTCTTTAACCGCATCTATAAATGCCTTCGCATTTTCTAAGGGTATATTTGGTAAAATTCCATGGCCCAAATTTACGATATATTTATCTTTTCCGAAATCGTTAATCATTTGGGTCACAATTCTTTTAATTTCTTTAGGAGGTGATAATAAGCGCGCAGGATCCATATTGCCTTGCAGTGTGATATTGCCTCCAGTAAACTTTCTTGCCATTTGTGGCGTAATAGTCCAATCTACACCCAAAGCCGAAGCATTTGATTTTGACATTTCTTCCAAAGCAAACCAGCAACCTTTTCCAAAGGCAATTACAGGAGCATCGTCTTTTAACGCTTCAATAATTTGATTGATGTATTTCCATGAAAATTCCTGGTAATCAACCGGAGAAAGCATTCCTCCCCAAGAATCAAAAATCTGAACCGCATCAACGCCTGCTTTAACTTTTTCTTTCAAATAAGCGATGGTGGTATCCGTAATTTTTTGCAATAAAGTGTGTGCCGCAATTGGTTGCGTAAAACAAAACTCTTTGGCAATATCATAAGTTTTAGAACCCTGTCCTTGCACGCAATAACATAAAATTGTCCAAGGAGAACCAGCAAAACCAATCAACGGAACTTCGTTATTTAGCATTTGTTTCGTCATTTTAATGGCATCCATAACATACTTTAATTCAACAGTGACATCTGGCACAATTACGGCATCAACATCTTTTTGGGTACGAATTGGGTTTGGCAACCAAGGGCCTGTTCCTTCTTTCATTTCCACTTCAATGTTCATGGCCTGCGGAATCACTAAAATATCCGAAAATATAATTGCGGCGTCCATTCCAAATCGGCGATATGGCTGCACGGTAATTTCTGATGCCAACTCAGGAGTTCTGCAACGGGTGAAAAAATCGTATTTATCGCGAATTTCTCTAAATTCAGGTAAAAATCTCCCTGCCTGACGCATCATCCAAACTGGCGGACGCTCCATTATTTCTCCTTTTAAGGCTCTTAAATATAAGTCGTTTTTAATCATTTGTTTTTTAGTATTTTGGTATTTTAGATTGTTGGATTTTTGGGCGTTCCTTTCAGGCCGCGCCATCCGCTATATCTTTTTCTCCATTTCATTTCAAAAAAGGATGCCGCTTCTGTCGCTAACGCAAGTTAGTTTTCAATAATGCAAGGAAATCATTTTCATAATCATGGACGACTGGCGACTCACGAGTCGCACCTACATCACTTTTTTAATTTTTAATTGTTCACGCTTAATTTTTAATTCCCCCTTCGGGGGCTATTAGGCTTTTTAGCTTTTCTTTGCTACCGCTTTCATCGCAATATCAATTGCTTTTCTTACTTTATAAATATCTCTTTTGCTCATGGCTGTTCCTAAAAACCAGGCTTCAAATTGAGATGGCGGCAAAAACACGCCGTTTTCCATCATTTTCCAAAAAAACACCTTAAACTTATTGGTATCACTGGTTTGCGCAGTTTTAAAATCGACCACTTTTGTTTTTGTGAAAAATGCGTTAATCATCGATCCAAATCGGTTCACCTGCAAATCCACCCCATTTTCTTCGGCAGCGTTCAATAAGGCCTTTTCTAAAAAAGAGGCTGTTTTTTCAAAATCCTCATACGGATTTTGTTTTTTTAATTCATTTAAAGTTGCAATACCGCAAGCCATAGCAATTGGGTTACCCGATAATGTTCCTGCTTGATAAACATCTCCAAGCGGTGATACCATTTGCATTATTTCATTTCTGGCACCATAAGCGCCAACAGGGAAACCGCCGCCAACAACTTTTCCCAAACAAGTGATATCCGCTTCAACACCCAACAATTCTTGGGCGCCTCCAAATTTTGAACGAAATCCGGTCATCACTTCATCAATAATTAAAAGAACACCGCTTGCTTTGGTTAAATCTCTTAATTCTTCCATAAATTCTTGGGTCGGATTTACAACACCCATATTGCCGGCTATGGGCTCTATAATTACAGCGGCGATATCATTGTGTTTGGCCAAATGTTGCTCAACACTGTCGATATTATTGTATTCTGCAATCAAGGTATTTGCAACAGCTTCTGGCGGAACTCCTTTGCTTCCGGGAATGCTTAAGGTTGCCAAGCCAGATCCGGCAGCAACCAGCATAGCGTCAGTATGTCCGTGATAACAGCCGGCAAATTTTATGATTTTATTTTTCCCCGTAAAAGCCCTGGCCAAACGTATGGCGCTAAAAACAGCCTCAGTACCCGAGCTTACGAAACGAACTTTATCCATTCCCGGGAATGCATCACAAACAATTTTGGCCAATTTAATTTCACCCACTGTTGAAGAGCCAAAAGTAGTTCCCCTTTTTAAGGCTTTTTTTACCGCTTTTTCAACTGTGCTGTTTCTGTGTCCCAAAATCATTGGTCCATAAGATAAAACCATGTCAATGTATTCGTTTCCGTCAACATCAATAATTTTGCTGCCTTTTGCCCTGTCAATAAATATGGGAATTCCCCCAACAGATTTAAATGCCCTGACAGGAGAGTTTACGGCTCCCACCAAATTCTTTTTGCCTTTTGTATATAATTCAATCGATTTTTCTAGTTTCATTTTTTTAATATTTGTGTAATCGTCTATTTGTTTATTTGTTTATTCGTATGATTAATTTCAAACGATTCAACAACTCAACAACTCAACATGTTTTTAACGTTTCAACAATAATTTGGCAACGTCCTTTGCAAAATAAGTAATAATAATATCGGCTCCTGCCCTTTTCATCGACAGCAAACTTTCCATCATTACCCGATCACCATCAATCCAACCTTTTTCTGCGGCAGCTTTAATCATGGCATATTCGCCACTAACATTATAACAGGCAACTGGCCTGTCAAAATTATTTTTCACATCTCTAATAATATCCAAATAAGCCAAAGCCGGTTTTACCATTAAAATATCGGCTCCTTCCTGGTCGTCATAAGTTGCTTCACGCAATGCTTCATCTCTGTTTGAAGCATCCATTTGATAGGTCCTTCTGTCTCCAAAAGTTGGTGCAGAATCTGCAGCGTCCCTAAACGGCCCATAATATGCTGATGCGTATTTTACCGCGTACGACATAATAGGAAGATCATAAAAACCAGTATTGTCCAAGGCTTCTCTAATGGTTGCAATCATACCGTCCATCATTCCCGATGG
>DAIQBF010000126.1:0-8869 GCA_036781305.1 Lutibacter sp. | reverse complement strand
GTTAAAAAAGAGGATGAAGTCATTATTTTTAAACCGGCTTACGACTGCTACGAGCCAACCATCGAACTTTTTGGCGGAAAAACAATTTCAGTCCAATTAAATCCGGAAGATTTTAGTATAGATTGGCAAAACGTAAAAGGATTGATTACTGATAAAACCAAAATGATCATCATTAACTCACCACACAATCCTTCAGGAAGGATTTTATCAAAAAATGATTTGTTGCAGTTGGAAGCACTGTTAAAAAACACCAACATTTTATTGTTGAGCGATGAGGTTTATGAACATATTATTTTTGATGGCGAAAAGCACCAATCTGCAGCCTTGTTTCCCGCATTGGCCGAAAGAACATTTATTACGGCTTCCTTCGGAAAAACATTTCACAATACCGGATGGAAAGTGGGTTATTGCATTGCTCCGGCCTATTTAACTGAAGAATTTAGAAAAGTGCATCAGTTTAATGTGTTTTGCGTAAACCATCCCACCCAGATTGCTTTGGCTGAATATTTAAAAAATCCCAATCACTATTTGGAATTGGGCCGGTTTTATCAGCAAAAAAGAGATTTGTTTTTAAGTCTGCTGAAAGATTCCCGTTTCGATTTTAAACCTTCGGCCGGAACCTATTTCCAACTGTTGAATTTTTCGAAAATAACCGATGAAAACGATGTTGATTTTGCCATAAGATTAACGAAAGATCAAAAAATTGCTTCGATACCAATTTCAGTATTTAATGAAGCCGGATTAGACACGAAAGTATTGCGTTTTTGTTTTGCAAAAACAGATGAAACCTTAAAAAAAGCAGCAGATGTTTTATGTGCAATTTAAATGATTAATTTTGTTGGACTAAATTTAATTATTATGAAAAATGCAAGAACTGCTTTAACTGTCATCATCTTTTTATTTTTCACCTATTCCCAAGCACAAAATGTAACGTATAATGGAAAGGAATATACCATAAATAAGGACAAAATATATTTTGGGGATAAGGATATTACCGCAACGCTTACTGTTGATCAAATTACGAATATTAAAAACAGGTTAAATGAAAATTTAGCCATCGAAAAAAGAATTAAAACAGCGGAAAAGGAAATAAGTAAAGCTGAAAAAAAACAGAAAAAGGCCGAAAAAAAACAAAAACAAGCCGAACAGGCGCTTAAAAAGATGCAAAATGAGGAAAGCGCATTGGCCAATAATCAAAAGAAATATCAAAAAGAATTACACCAATATGAAAAATTAAAAAAGAGAGGAAAAATGGTGTCTGGCGATGAAGAAAAATGGCAAAAAAAATTAAAAACGCTTAAGGGTAAAATTGAAAAAAGCAAAAAAAGATTGAACCGTTATTAATTTATTTTCTTAAAATGATTTCAAACAAGATTAAAATAGCACTCATACAAACGGAATTAATTTGGGAAAATCCCCAAAGAAACAGGGATAATATTTCAGAAAAGATTGGCCAAATAAAGGAGCCAGTAAACCTCATTATTTTACCGGAAATGTTTTCAACCGGATTTACGATGCATCCTCAAGTAATTTCGGAAACCATGCAAGGAGAAACCGTTAAATGGATGCAAAAAGCAGCTGCTGAAAAAGAGTCGGCCATTGCCGGAAGCATAGTTATTTCAGAAGGTGAAAAATATTACAATCGGTTTTTATTTGTGCATCCTTCAGGTGAAATTAATTTTTACGACAAGCGGCATTTATTCTCTTTGGCCGGAGAAGAAAAAGTATATAAAAGCGGTAAAGAAAAGTTAATAGTGAATTACTTGGGGTGGAAAATTTGTCCGCTGGTTTGCTACGATTTGCGTTTTCCGGTTTGGGCAAGAAATGTGGAAGATTATGATTTGCTAATTTATGTTGCCAATTGGCCAAAAATACGAATAGCGGCCTGGGATACTTTGTTAAAAGCCAGGGCCATTGAAAATATGTGTTATGCCATTGGCGTGAACCGCGTAGGTTTTGATGCCAATAATTATGAACACAACGGACATTCGGCGGCATATAATTGTTTGGGGGAGCATGTAGCCGAAACGCAAGAAAGCAAAGAAGAAACGGTTATTTTTACCTTGGATAAAGACCATATTTCAAAAATTAGAAATAAACTGGGTTTTTTAAACGACAGAGATTCTTTTGAAATTGAATGATCGTAGATTGCGTCACCCTGAATTTATTTCAGGGTCTCAAATTGTATGGTGAGATGCTGAAATCGTAGATTCATGAACACCTTTAAAAAAAATTAAAAGAGAACAGTGAGTAAACAAGTTCAGCATGACATTATTATTTTAAACTAATGGATTCAACCATTTGAATGGATATTTTGTGTCAGGAACCACAATGCGTTCTGTAATGCGATACATACGTTCGGGCAATTTCATCAAATATTCCCTGGCTTTTTCAGCTTCATCGGTCAATCCGGTAATTTTGTCGATCGCCCAAACAGCATTTAATTTTTTAATGATATCCACATAATCGAAACCCGTGTAAACGCCTGCGCGCTGTGCTACGGTTGAAAATTTATCGAATAGTGTTCCTTTTTCTTCATAAGAATGCCTTAAATAATAAGCAGGCATCACAATTTTTTGTTTCATCATATATTGAAAAGCCAACATCATTTCACTTGGATCGTACTTAAAAATTTGTTTTACAAATTCGGTATAGGCCAAATGGTGGCGCATTTCGTCGCCGGCAATAATTTTAGACATTTTTGCCAACAAGGTATGTCCGTTTTTACGCGCAATTTTTGCAACATTATTATGTGAAATAAAGGTTGCCAATTCCTGAAAACTGGTATATACAAAGTTTTTATAAGGATCACGGCCTGTGCCAATATCCATTCCGTCAGCAATTAAATGCTGGGTGGTAATTTCAACCTCACGCATATTTACCCTTCCCGATAAATAGATGTATTTGTTCAACACATCGCCGTGTCTGTTTTCTTCACTTGTCCAGGCCCTTATCCATTTTGCCCAGCCATTGCCACCTCCGTTATTGCTTCGTTGGGAAATACCGTCAATATCGAGCAACCAGGATTCATAAGTCGGCAATGCTTCTTCCGTAATGGTATCTCCAATCAAAACAGTCCAAAAATCATCATCCAATTCCTTGGAAATTTCTCTGATTTCTTTTACTTCTTCAATAAATTTATCGCTTTGGGAATTTGGCAGAAAGTCTGTTGGCTGCCATATTTTTTCAGGGGCAATCAAATATTCTTCAACGAAGGTATCGATGCTTTTTTCCAAGGTCAGCATGACCTCTAACCGGATATTTTGTAATGACATAATTTTTAATTTAGTAGTAGTTTGCTAAATTACGGCATTTTTAACGGTATTTTCAACCTTTTCAAAAAGTTTATCAAATTCAAGAGAATCTGCTTTGATGGGTTTATGAAGTTCAAAAGTAATTTTCACGCCAACTTCTAAAGGGAACATTCCGTATCTGTTGAGCTTCCAGCAATTATTAATGGTCATTGGAATAACGTAAGCAGAAGGCGCAAATTTGGTAAGAATTTTCAGGCCATTTTCAGAAAAACGCTTGGGCACACCATCTTTACTTCGGGTTCCTTCCGGGAAAATAACTGCTGAATACTTATTTTTTTCAATATATTGACCAAATTCTTTGAGGGCGGTTAAAGCCTGTCGGGAATCTTTTCTGTCGATTAACACTGAACCGCCATGGATTAAATTATACGAAACACTCGGAATTCCTTTTCCCAATTCAACTTTAGAAACAAATTTTGGATGGTATTTTCTCAGAAACCATGAGATGGGGGAAATATCATTCATGCTTTGATGGTTTGAGACAATAATCAAAGGAACGTTTTTTGGAATTGGGTATTTGCTGATAAATTTTATGCGCGTTCCCAAAATATAAAGAAGGTAGGTAAAAGTACCGTTCATGATATCTACCGCTATTTTATGGCCGCGATATTTTCCAAGGTTGAAACCAAGCCACTGCATCGCATGAAAAACGAGCAATAAAATCCCGTATAAAAGGTAGAAGATTGCTGAAAGGAAGTAGGCTAAAATTTTTTTCATCTGTTTAAATTTTATTTTTTAGCGGTAACAGCTGCTGTTCGCCATTAATCATCCCTACGTGTATCAAAATTTGTTAGGCTCGTTTCATAATTTTTAAAAATAAATCCGAAGCCAATTGGCTTCGGAATGAATTTTATTATTTAGAAAACCACAAACTCCAAGGAATCGCCACTAGAATAAGGATTAAGGCAATCGCATAATAAACGGCTATGGTCTTAAATTTTGCGGCATCGGTTGTTTTCTTTTTATGTTTGGAAAAACCGATGGTGATTAAAGCAATGGCAATAATTATCAGTAATGGATGTTCAATTAAAGGTTTTCTGAGTTCACTGTTTTTCATCACTTCACCCATACCAAGATTTCGCATAGTTTCATAATAGGTTGAAGTGTAATAGGCGATAAAGCCGAATATGAGTTGAATATGGGCGGTAATTAGGGCAAATAACGAAATCCGCAAATCTTTTGCTTTGAATTCCTTTTTTGAAGTAAAGCCAATAATCGCATTAAAAACAGCAATTATTAAAATTAGCAAGACGAGGTAAGCCCAATAAGAATGAATCATTTTAGTCATAGTAGATATGTTATTTAGTTTGAAGCAAAAATAGGGAAATTAATTTTAATTAATTATTCAAAGAAAGGAATCTATGCCAGCCATTAATTGTTGCTCAAATGAACTTTTAACCATAAACGATTGTGAAAGGCATTATTAAAAAAATAGGCAGCATGGAATTAGTGGAATGGGATTAAAAATGAGCTAATGAGATTTTTTAAACGGCAATTTCTAAAACGTTTTTAGTTTTATTAAACCAAAGTGCCGTTAATCAACGGAAAACGCATCAACCTTTAAGCGCTATTTTTTGAAAAAAAACAGGTCATAAATTAGTGCGAATTCCAGCCTCTATTGGTTTTTATTTATTTAGTAACAGTCTGATAATTAACACCTCATTTATAAAAAAAGATAAAATTAACTTTTTTTATTTTTTTTAGGCCTTTTATGAGAATAATTCGAAAAAAATTGTATTTTGCATTAACATTAACCAATATTATTAAGAATATTATGAAAAAACTACTAAGTATTATTTTTGTTCTTTTTATGGGTTCAGTTATGTTTGCCCAAACAACGATTACTGGATCTGTGAAAGAAGCAAAATCCGGCGAACCCATTCCCGGCACCAATATTAAAATTGTGGGAAAATCCATTGGAACTACTTCCGATTTCGATGGAAACTTTTCATTTAAAGTTGCCCAAAATCCACCATTTACTTTGGAAGTTTCACTTATTGGGTACTCATCAATTAAAGTTGAAATCACCAAAAATGAACAAGTAGTTAACATTGTGCTTGACGAGGCTTCTACCATATTAGATGAAGTTGTTGTATCGGCCTCAAGAACACCCGAACGTGTTTTGGAGTCTCCGGTAACCATTGAAAGAATGGATATTAGGGATATTAAAAACACTTCTTCCCCAACCTTTTATGATGGATTGGAAAATTTAAAAGGTGTTGATGTTAACGTAAGCAGTTTTACATTTAAATCGGTCAACACAAGGGGTTTTGCCACAATTGCAAATTCACGTTTTATGCAATTGGTTGATGGAATGGACAATTCATCTCCTGCATTAAACTTTAATTTAGGGAACATGTTGGGGATGTCTGAATTGGACGTTAACACAGTTGAGTTACTTCCCGGTGCTTCTTCCGCTTTGTATGGAGCCAATGCCTTCAATGGTATTTTATTTATGACCAGTAAAAACCCATTTGAATATCCGGGAGTCAGCGTTTATGGAAAAACAGGAATTACTTCACAAAAAGCGGCTGGTGACAATAAGTTTGCCGATGTGGGAATTAGAATGGCCTATAAATTCAGCGATAAGTTTGCCGCAAAAGCATCCTTTTCCTATTTAAAAGGAACAGAATGGTATGCCACAGATTATGAAGACCATGAAAATCCGGGATTTGACAGAAGCAATCCTGCTTATGACGGTTTAAACGTATATGGTGATGAGGTTTTTACATCCTTAGATTTTGACGCTCTTGCTGGAACTCCATCTGGAACATTAGGATCTGCAACAATCTCGAGAACGGGATATAATGAAGCAGATTTAATGGGTGATTATAAAGCTACAAGCACCAAAGCCGATTTCGCCTTGCATTACAGACCCTTTGCCAATGATTTGGAAGTTATTTATAATGCAAAGTTTGGAAAGGGAAATACAATTTATCAAGGAGCTAACAGGTACAGTCTGAATAATTTCTTTATGCAACAGCATAAATTAGAAATTAAAGGCGATAACTTTTTTATAAGAGGTTATATTACGGATGAAGATGCAGGAGATTCTTATGATAGCCGTTTTGCGGCTATTAACATAAACAGAAGCTGGAAATCGGATAAGGATTGGTTTACCCAATATGCGCAAACATATATTGGTGGTCGTTTTGGACTTATACCTGGTTTGCCTGCTTTAGATGATGCCACAGCACATAGTGTTGCTAGGCAAGCTGCCCAAACCGGCGCATTGGTTCCCGGAACAGAAGCTTTCAAAACTGCTTTTAACAAAGTGACTTCTGATCCGAATTTAGCTACTGGGGCGAAGTTTCAGGATGCTTCTAAAATTTATCATACAGACGCCAATTATAATTTTGCAGACCTAATTGATTTTGCTGACGTTCAAGTTGGTGGTTCATGGAGACAATATTCTTTAAATTCTTTTGGAACAATTTTTACCGATTATGACGGTCCAATCAATTATGAAGAATATGGAGCTTACATGCAGTTTCAAAAGAAATTTGTTGATGACCGATTGAAATTTACCGGATCTCTTCGTTATGATAAAGCCCAAAATTTTGATGGGAATTACTCTCCAAGAGTTTCGTTTTCCTACTCTTTGGGAGAAGGCAAAACACGTAATTTAAGGGCTTCCTTCCAAACAGGTTTCAGAAACCCAACCACCCAAGACCAATATATTGGTTTAGATGCCGGAAGGGCTATTTTGGTGGGTTCTGCGCCAGACAATTTAGACCGTTATACCACAAATCCATTGTTGGTTAGTGCTAGCGGACAAGTGCTAGGTTCTCCAAGTACAGTAAAATTATCTGGAAGAAGGGCTTATGACAATTCCTTCACTTTGTCATCTGTTTTGGCAGGAGCTCCCGAAAAAGCTGACGTCTCTCTTGTAAAACCTGAAAAAGTAAGCGCTTATGAAGTTGGTTATAGAGCCGGTTTCGGAAGATTATCTTTAGACGCAAGTGCTTATTACAATGATTATCAAGATTTTATTGGGGTGAAAACGGTAGTGGTGCCATATTATGGAAAAGCAGATTTTTCTGATTTTAATCCTTCGACAATGCTTGCACCACCAGCAGCAATCGCATTAAGTAAATCAGATTACAAAGCATTCCAAGTTTACACAAATTCGCCAGCAGACATTACCTCTTATGGTGCAACAATTGGTGTTGATACCAAAATATTGGGCAATTACAATTTTGGCGTAAATTATACTTTTGCGAAGTTTGAATTTGACCAAGCATCAGATCCTGACTATGAAGCCAGTTTTAATACGCCGGAACATAAAGTTAAGATCTCTTTTGGAAACACAGATGTCATTGAAAATTTGGGATTCAATATCAATTATAGATGGAGTGACAAGTATTTGTATGAAGCAACATTTGTAAATGGAATGATTGATGCCCGTTCAGTAGTTGATGCCCAAATTAATTATTCAATTCCAAAATGGAAATCGATGTTTAAAATTGGAGGTGCCAATATTGGAGGAAAAGAATATTACAGTGTACCTGGTTCAGGAAAAATAGGTTCACAATATTTTGTGTCTTGGACAATTAATCCATAAATAGCAAATTATTTTTAATTGAGAAACGCCCTAAAATTTTAGGGCGTTTCTTTTTTATAAAAAACACCTATTTTTTTTTTAGAATAAAATCAAAAAACTATCTTTGCACCTTGAAAATTAAGGCTAAGCCCAAAAGAGTAAATATCTAAAAAATAAATAGTTAAAGTAATGGCAAAAGTTACAGGTAGAGTTGCACAAATTATTGGACCGGTTATAGACGTTGAATTTCAATCTGAAGCGGAACTTCCAAGAATATACGATTCTTTGGAAATCACCAGAAAAGATGGTTCCTTGTTAATATTGGAAGTACAATCCCACATTGGGGAAGATACCGTTAGAACCATTTCTATGGATTCAACAGATGGTTTAAGTAGAGGGATTGAAGTTGTGGCTACGGGTAAAGCAATTCAAATGCCTGTTGGAAAAGATATTTACGGACGTTTATTTAACGTAATTGGCGATGCCATTGACGGATTGGGGAATTTGCCTAAAGAAGGTGAAAACGGATTGCCAATTCACCGTCAAGCACCAAAATTTGAAGATTTATCAACTTCAACAGAAGTTTTATATACAGGGATTAAAGTAATCGATTTAATTGAGCCTTATGCAAAAGGAGGGAAAATTGGATTATTTGGTGGTGCAGGTGTAGGTAAAACTGTATTGCTGATGGAGTTGATTAATAATATTGCAAAAGGTCACGGTGGTTTATCCGTATTTGCTGGTGTTGGTGAAAGAACACGTGAAGGAAATGACCTTTTAAGAGAAATGCTGGAATCTGGCATTATAAAATATGGTGATGCTTTTATGCACTCTTTAGAAGAAGGCGGATGGGATTTGTCTAAAGTGGACAAAGCAGGATTAAGAGAATCAAAAGCCACGTTCGTTTTCGGACAAATGAATGAACCTCCAGGAGCTCGTGCGCGTGTTGCTTTGTCGGGGTTGACCATTGCCGAATATTTCCGTGATGGCGCCGGTGCCGGGGAAGGACAAG